>JBFFRO010000057.1:0-8700 GCA_041572995.1 Thiohalomonadaceae bacterium | reverse complement strand
TCCGGCCAGGCGGAGATCCTCATCGGCACGCAGATGCTGGCCAAGGGCCACCACTTCCCCTGCGTCACCCTGGTGGGGATCCTCGATGCCGACCAGGGGCTCTTCAGCGCCGACTTCCGCGCCACCGAGCGCATGGCCCAGCAGATCCTGCAGGTGGCCGGTCGCGCCGGCCGCGCCGAGCGCCCCGGCACGGTGCTGATCCAGACCCACCAGCCCGAACACCCGCTGCTGCAGACCCTGATCCTGCACGGCTACCCCGCCTTCGCCGAGGCGGCCCTAGCCGAGCGCGCCGACGCCTCCCTGCCCCCCTACAGCCACCTGGCGCTGCTGCGCGCCGAAGGACCGGGGCCGGACGCCCCGCGCGCCTTCCTCTCCGCCGCCTACGCCCTGGCCGAGTCACTGGGCTCGCACGGTGTGATGCTGCTCGGCCCGGTGCCGGCGCCGATGGAACGGCGTGCCGGGCGCCACCGCGCCCAGCTGCTGCTGCAGGCGCAGAGCCGCGCCGCCCTGCAGCGCCTGCTCAGCGCCTGGGCCCCCGCCCTGGAGGGGCTCAAGGAGGGGCGAAAGGTGCGCTGGTCGCTGGATGTGGACCCGGTGGAGATGTACTAATCTCCTCCTCGACTGGGCGACGCCACTTGTCACCCCGGCCATCAAACCGGGATAATTGGCGGTTTCCCTTATAGATACACTCCCAGGCTGAAGCCCACGCGATGAAACAAGAGCTCAACGACCTCGTCCTCCAGGCCCTTAACTCCATGAAGGAGAAGGGGGAAATCTCCTGCGAGCTGCCCGTTCAGGTGAATATCGACCACGCCCGCGACAAGGCCCACGGCGACTTCGCCACCAACGCGGCGCTGGTGCTCTCCAAGCAGGCGGGGATGAAGCCGCGCGATCTGGCCGAGAAGCTGATCGCCGCGCTGCCGGAATCCACCCAGGTCGCCAAGGTGGAGATCGCCGGCCCCGGCTTCATCAACTTCTTCGTCGCCGAGGACGCCGCCCGCCAGGTGGTGGCCCAGGTGCTGGAGGCCGGCGAGGCCTACGGCCACTCCACCGTCGGCGCCGGCCAGCGGGTGCAGGTGGAGTTCGTCTCCGCCAATCCCACCGGCCCGCTGCACGTGGGCCACGGCCGTGGCGCCGCCTACGGTGCCACCGTCGCCGACCTTCTGGCCGCCGCCGGCTTCCAGGTGCACCGCGAGTACTACGTCAACGATGCCGGCCGGCAGATGGACATCCTCGGCACCTCGGTGTGGCTGCGCTACCTGGACCTGGCCGGTGAGACCCTCACCTTCCCCGCCAACGGCTACAAGGGCGACTACATCTGGGACATCGCCGCCGACCTGCACCGCGAGCATGGCGACAGCTACCGCAAGTCCGCCGACGAGGTGTTTGCCGATATTCCCACCGACGAGCCCGCCGGCGGCGACAAGGAGCTGCACATCGACGCCCTGATCGCCCGGGCCAAGGCGCTGCTGGGCGAAGCGGGTTACCTGGTCTTCTTCGACAAGGCGCTGGAGGTGATCCTCGGCGATATCCGCAACGACCTGGAGGAGTTCGGCGTCGCCTACGAGGAGTGGTACCCGGAACGCTCGCTGGTGCGCTCGGGCAAGGTGGACGAGGCCATTGAGCGGCTGCAGGCCGCCGGCCACGTCTACGAAAAGGAGGGGGCCCTGTGGTTCCGCTCCACTGACTTCGGCGACGAGAAGGACCGCGTGGTGGTTCGCGACAACGGCGTGAAGACCTACTTCGCCTCCGACATCGCCTACCACATGGACAAGCTCGCGCGTGGCTTCGACCGCGTCATCGATGTCTGGGGTGCCGACCACCACGGCTACGTGCCGCGGGTGAAGGCGGCGCTGACCGCCATGGGCGATGCCGCCGACGCCGACAAGCTGGACGTACTGCTGGTGCAGTTCGCCATCCTCTACCGCGGCGGCGAGCGGGTGCAGATGTCCACCCGCTCCGGCTCCTTCGTCACCCTGCGTGAGCTGCGCGAGGAGGTGGGCAATGACGCCGCGCGCTTCTTCTACGTGCTGCGCAAGTGCGAGCAGCACATGGACTTCGACCTGGACCTGGCCAAGAGCCAGTCCAACGACAACCCGGTCTACTACATCCAGTACGCCCACGCCCGGATCCACTCGGTGTTCCGCCAGCTGGCCGACAAGGGCTACAGCTACGATGAGGCCGCCGGCCTGCACCACCTGGGGCTGCTCAACGAGGCCCACGAGGCGGAGCTCTTCACCCTGCTGGCGCGCTACCCGGAGGTGCTGGAAAAGGCCGCGCTCAACCACGAGCCGCACCAGCTGGCCCACTTCCTGCGCGAGCTGGCCAACGCCCTGCACACCTACTACAACGCCCACCAGTTCCTGGTCGACGAGTCGGGCCTGCGCGATGCGCGCCTGGCGCTGATCAGCGCCGTGCGCCAGGTGCTGGCCAACGGCCTCGGCCTGCTCGGTGTCAGCGCCCCGGAGAAGATGTAAACCATGGCCCGTCGCCACGATTACGCCAGCAAGGGCTCACCGAAGAAACGCTCGGCCAACCGCCGCGGCGACAAGGCCACGGTACCCGGCTGGGTCTGGCTGCTGGCCGGCCTCTCGCTGGGGCTGCTGGTCGCCTTCCTGGTCTTCCTGCAGGGTCAGCCCGGCGGCAGCATTAAACTGCCCAAGCTACCGGAGATAAGTCGCGAGCAGCCCAAGCCCGAGGACACTCGCGCGGTACGCAAGCCGGCGGAAACCCAGGCACCGAAGAAGGAAGAGAGCGGCATCGAGTTCAACTTCTACGACATCCTGCCCAACTACGAGGTGGCGATCCCGGAGAAGGAGCTGGAGCAGCCCATCGCCAAGGGCACCCAGCCCTCGGACTATCTGCTGCAGGCGGGCTCCTTCCGCAGCGCCCAGGACGCCGACGGGCGCAGGGCGCAGCTGGCCCTGCTCGGCATCTCCTCCGAGGTGCGCACCGCCAAGACCGATCGCGGCACCTGGCACCGAGTCATCGTCGGCCCCTTCAACACCACCATGGAGCTGGACAAGATGCGCCGTCGCATGCAGGACAACCAGATCGACGTGCTGCTGATCCGGCAGAAGAAGTAGCCCCATGCCCATCCTCCTCGGCCTGCTGCTCGTTGCGCTGCTCGCCGGGGCCATCCTCGGTCCGCAGTGGTGGGCCGCGCGCACCTTCCGCCGCTACGCCACCGAGCGCGAGGACATCCCCGGCAACGGCGCCGAGCTGGCGCGCCACCTAATCAAGCGCTTCGAGCTACCGGTAACGGTGGAACGCCTAGAGCATAACGACGGTTCCGGTGAAGGCTCGGCCGGTGACCACTACGACCCGCGCAGCCGCACCGTACGCCTCTCCCCCGCCAACCATGACGGTCGCTCGCTGACCGCGGTGGCCGTGGCCGCCCACGAGGTTGGTCACGCCATCCAGCACGCCCGCGGCGAGTCCGCCTTCCTCTGGCGCCTGCGCCTGGCGATCCTCGCCAACGGCGCGCAGAGACTCGGCGCCATCGCCCTCTTCGCCGTACCGCTGATCGCCCTCATCAGCCGCCATCCCCCCAGCGGTCTGCTGCTCGGCGCCATCGGCCTCATCAGCATGGGCGCCGCCGCCGTCGTTCACCTGATCACCCTGCCGGTGGAGTGGGACGCCAGCTTCGGCAAGGCCCTGCCCATCCTCCGCGAGGGGCACTACCTCAAACCCGGCGACGAGCGGGTGGTGAAAAAGATCCTCAAGGCCGCCGCCCTCACCTACTTCGCCGCCTCTCTGGCGACTCTGCTCAACCTGGGCCGCTGGCTGCAACTGCTGCGACGCTAAAGCGTGAACTCCATCGCATTACCATCGGCGTAGACGGTGGTAAAAAGTGACGTGTTCCTTACAACACAACATGGAAAACAATAACCACTAACGGAGAGCGTCACATGAAAGTTCGTCCCCTTATCACCGCCGCGGCCATGGCTGCCAGCCTCGGTATGGGCACTGCCCAGGCCGCCGACGGCAACTACGCCAATGTGCAGCTGGCCTTTGCCAATGTCGATGGCTTCGACAACACCATGAGCCTGGTCGCCGCCTACGGCATTCCCGTAAAGCAGTACGGCATCAATGTTGAGCTGGAGCTGACCAAGTCGCTCGCCGATGCCAGCACCAGTGCGACCTACCCCTTCATCGGTACCGTCGACATGGACGCCTCCTACCTGACCCTGGCCGGCTACGCGGTCTACACCATGCCGCTGCAGGACAAGCTGGACCTGCGCGCCCGTGCCGGCCTGCTCTACGAGAGTGTTTCGGTTTCGGTGAGCAACCCGCTGGTCAGCGCCAGTGCCGATGGCACCGACACCGGCCTGAGCTTCGGCGTTGGTCTGAGCTACGCGTTCAAGAAGGATATGAATATCGTCGCCGACTACACCATCATCGAGCAGGATATTTCCCATCTCGCCGTCGGTGTCCAGGTCCCGTTCTAAACACGACCGTACCGACATGCTGAGATAAAAAAAGCGGGGCATTGCCCCGCTTTTTTTTTACGACTTCACCCGGCCCTTACTTCAGGTACGACTCCAGGTCATCCGAGCCGCCGATGTGCTCGCCGTTGATGAACACCTGCGGCACGGTGTCGTGACCGGTGATGGCACGCACGGTGGTCTCGCTGGCCTCCTGGCCGAGGGTGATCTCCTCGAAGGGCATACCGCGCTCGCGAAGCATCGCCTTGGCCTTGGCGCAGTAGGGGCAGCCGGGCTTGGTGATGATGCTGATATCGGCCGGCTTGCCTGCCTCGGGATTGATGTAGGCGAGCATGGTGTCGGCATCGGAGACCTCGAAGGGGTCGCCCGGCTTCTGCGGCTCGATGAAGTGCTTCTCCACTACCCCGTCCTTCACCAGCATGGAGTAGCGCCAGGAGCGCTTGCCGAAGCCGAGGTCGGACTTGTCCACCAGCATACCCATGCCATCGGTGAAATCGCCGTTACCATCGGCCAGCAGGGTGACGTTCTCCGACTCCTGGTCGCGGCCCCAGGCATCCATGACGAAGGCGTCGTTCACCGAAAGGCAGACGATCTCGTCCACGCCATTGGCCTTAAGCACCCCCGCCAGTTCGTTGTAGCGCGGCAGGTGGGTGGCCGAGCAGGTGGGAGTGAAGGCCCCCGGCAGGGAGAATACCACCACGGTGCGGCCGTTGAAGATCTCGTTGCTGGGCACATCCACCAGCTGACTGTCGCGGATCTGCTTGAACACGGTTTCCGGTACGCGCTTGCCTTCCATCGATTCCATTGTCGTCTCTCCTCTGTAGGGTTTATCTCGTTGACGGTTGCCAGTATGCGCGGCGGCCACAGATTGGTAAAATCGTTTATATCATTAACAACGATAGATTATTCCTATGGCTTGTCGGGTATCACTGCGTGAACTGGAATACCTGCTGGCGCTGGAAGAAGAGCGCCACTTCGGCCGTGCCGCGGCGCGCTGCTTCGTCAGCCAGCCCACCCTCAGCGGCCAGCTGAAAAAGCTTGAAAAGGGGCTGGGCCTGCAGCTGGTGGAACGTAACAACCGCCGGGTACGCATCACCGCCGCCGGCGAGGCGGTGGTGGCCCACGCCCGACGCATCTTCATCGAGCTGCGCGAGCTGGAGTCCTCCGCCGAGGGCTTTCGCGACCCGCTGGCCGGGGAGCTGCAACTGGGGCTGATCCCCACCGTCGCCCCCTACCTGCTGCCGCGCATCATGCCGCTACTCAGCGAGCGCTTCCCCGAGCTAAAGATCTGGCTGCACGAGCAGCAGACCCACGTGCTGATGGAGCGACTGGAGCGGGGCGAGCTGGACCTGCTGATCCTGGCCCTACCGCTACCCGAGCACGACTTTGTCGAGGTGGATCTGTTTCGCGAGCCCTTCCTGCTGGCGCTGCCGGCCGACGACCCTCAGGCCAATGAGAAGGAGGTCGGGCTTGAGGTGCTCAACGGCCGCGAGCTGATGCTGCTGGAAGAGGGGCACTGCCTGCGCGAGCACGCCCTGGATGTCTGCGTCACGGCCGGGGCCGGCGAGTACGCGGCCTTTCACGCCACCAGCCTGGAGACCCTGCGGCACATGGTCGGCGAGGGGATGGGGGCGACACTGATGCCGCAGCTGGCGGTACCGCGCGAGAGCAGCCGCCACGATTCGGTACGCTACATTCCCTTCCGCGAACCGGCCCCCAGCCGCCGCATCGGTCTGCTCCACCGCAAGGGCGGCTACCGCGCCGAGCTGTTCGAGGCACTGGCCGAGACCATCACCCGCCAGCTGCCGTTCGCCTAGCCGCTCGCTCGAAGATGCGGGCAGCTCGACGCCGTTATGCCATCGTCCGCCGCAATTCCCTCGCCTTCTCCCAGTCACAGTAAGCAACGCTTCAACCCGCGGGGCCGTATGGGTTAAGCTTGCCTCCATGTCATTGAATTTCACCAAGATGCATGGCCTGGGCAACGACTTCGTGGTGTTCGACGCCATCGGCCAGAACCTCGAGTTCTCCCCCGATCAAATCCGCCTGCTGGCCGACCGCCGCTTTGGCATCGGCTGCGACCAGGTATTGCTGGTCGAGGCCAGCGACAGCGAGGGGGTGGACTTCCGCTACCGCATCTTCAATGCCGACGGCTCCGAGGTGCAGCAGTGCGGCAACGGTGCCCGCTGCTTTGCCCGCTTCGTGCGCGACAAGGGCCTGATCGACAGCGACGAGATCGTGGTCGAGACCGCCTCCGGTTTGATCACCCTCTACATCGAGGACGACGGTCAGGTGCGGGTCAACATGGGCGTGCCGGATTTCCGCCCTGCCGCCCTGCCCTTCATGCCGCTCAAGGAGAAGCGGGTCTACGAGCTGATCGTCGGCGACGAGCCGCTGAGTATCGGCGCGGTCTCCATGGGCAACCCTCACGCGGTGCTGCAGGTCAACGATGTGGACAGCGCCCCGGTATCGCTGCTGGGGCCGCAGATCGAATCCCATGCGCGCTTTCCCGAGCGGGTCAATGCCGGCTTCATGCAGGTGCTCGGTCGCGACCACATCCGCCTGCGGGTCTACGAGCGCGGCAGCGGCGAGACCCTGGCCTGTGGCACCGGCGCCTGCGCGGCGGTGGCGGTAGGTCGCCTCTGGGACGAGCTGGACGAGCAGGTGCGCGTGGACCTGCCCGGCGGCACCCTCACCATCCGTTGGGCCGGGCGCGGTGAGCCGCTGTGGATGAGCGGCCCGGCAACCACGGTCTTTGAAGGACATATCGAGCTATGAGTGAAGAGCAGCAACACCCGAGCGAGGCCGAGGTGGCCGAGTTCCTGCGCCAGCACCCGGACTTCTTCGAACGCCACGAGGGGCTGCTCGATAGCCTCAGCCTCAGCCACGCCAGCGGCGGCGCGGTGTCACTGATCGAACGCCAGGTGGAGCTGCTGAGGGAGAAGAAGGCGGAGCTGCGCCAGCAGCTGAACCAGCTGAACCAGGCGGCGCGTATCAACGAGGAGCTGCTGGGGCGGCTGCAGCGGATGATGCTGCGCCTCATTGCCGCCCCCGACCTCGACAGCGCCATCGCCGAGCTGGAGCAGGCCCTGCGCGATGAGTTCCACGCCGATGCGGTACGCCTGATGCTCTTCGATCACCCCGCTCGCGCCGAGCATGTAGAGCGCAGCGACCCCTCGCTACAGAGCCTCGACGAGCTACTACAGCGTCGCGAGCCCGCCTGCGGCCGCCTCAGCGGACAGCGCATGCAGCTGCTCTTCGGCGAGCGTGCCGAAGAGCTGGCCTCGGCCGTGCTCATCCCCCTCTGCCGAGACGATGATGCCTGCCAGGGCGTGTTGGCCATCGCCAGTATCGACCCGCAGCGCTACAGCGCCGCCATGGGCACCGTCTTCGTCGCCCACCTCGGAGCGGTCATCGCCGCGGTGCTACACACCCTGCGCCAGGGGCGCGAGGCGGCCTGATGCACACCGAGGCGCAGGCCTGGGTGAAGCGCTACCTGGAGCACCTGCGCCTGGAGCGACGCCTCTCCAGTAATACCGTCAACAACTACGCCCGCGACCTCGCACAGCTCAGCACCTTCTGCGAGCGTGAGGGACTGGAGCAGTGGGCGCAGCTGCGCGTCGGCCAGGTGCGCGGCTATGTCGCCTGGCGCCACCGCTCGGGGCTGAGTGGGCGCTCACTACAGCGCGAGCTCTCGGCCCTGAGGGGTTTCTACGACTACCTGCTGCGCGAGGGCGAGGTGGATAGCAACCCCGGCATCGGCGTACCCGCACCCAAGTCGGAGAAGCGCCTGCCCAAGGCCCTGGACGTGGACCAGGCCAACCGCCTGGTCGCCCTGGAGGGGGACGAGAACGATCCGCTGCTGCTGCGCGACCGCGCCATCCTCGAACTCTTCTACTCCTCTGGCCTGCGCCTCTCCGAACTGGTGGGGCTGGATATCCCCGCCCTGGACCTGCGCGATGCGGTGGTCACCGTCACCGGTAAGGGGGCCAAGACCCGCGTGCTGCCCGTGGGGCGACAGGCCGTCGCCGCCCTCCAGGCCTGGTTGCGGGTTCGCGGCTCGCTGGCCGCCGAGGCCGAGCAGGCCTTGTTCGTCGGCCGCACTGGCCGGCGTCTGTCCCAGCGCGCGGTGCAGGCGCGCATCGACCAGTGGGGCAAGCGCCAGGGGCTGGACCGCCATGTGCACCCACACATGCTTCGCCACAGCTTCGCCAGCCACATCCTCGAGTCCAGCGGCGACCTGCGCGCGGTGCAG
>JBFFRO010000056.1:0-8769 GCA_041572995.1 Thiohalomonadaceae bacterium | reverse complement strand
GCTTGACCATCACGCCGTTCTTCATCTGGTTGTAGATCTCCTTGGCACCGTTGACGTCCTTCTGCCAGTTGTCGCCACGCTCACTGGAGACATCGGTCAGCGGGTTGGCCATCGACGAGCGCATGCGCACCAGTGCCAGCAACAGGCCGCAACAGATCGCGGCCAACAGCAGTACCGCCCACAGATGGCCACCGACGGCGAAGGCGGAGAGCTGCGAGGTGATCGTTTCCAGCTGCACCTTGTCGCTGGTTTTGTTCAGCGCATCGGTGACAACCGAACTGTAGAACATACCAATCAACACCGGGGCGACAATGGCCATCATCACCATCAGCGCCAGCGACTTGCTGCCGACCGTCTCCATGTTGAGCGAGACCTTGCGGCTGACCGCAGGCCCCACCCGCCACCACACCGCCAGCAGGTAAACCAGCAACAACACCGAGAAGGTCTGGATCACGAACTCACCCGCCTCGCCGATCAGACCAGCGCTGCAGATGAACCAGGTAAGGGTAAAGCAGAGCAGCGCGATTACTGTCTTGATGATGCCCCCGCCGATGCGCTGGGCAACGTTGCGCACCGGGTACGGCAGGTAGGTCAGGCGCGGGAAAAGGGTGTGGATCAGCCGTGCGATCCAGCCCTGTGGCTCCTTGAAGGTCAGGTTCTTCTGCCCCTCAAGCATCTGCAGCAGGCTCTGCGCCCGGTAGGCGACGAAGGGCTTTTCCTGCCTGGCGGTATCGCTCTCGGCGACGTTGTGGTTCTCTGCCAGCGAGGTAGGCACGCTGCGACCGACATAGAAACGCATCAACTGCATCAGGCCGCGGCCGAGCACCGCCAGGCCATAACTGAGTACACCGACGCCAACGGCGACATAGGTCCAGGCCTGCGCCGGCTGCTGTTTGACCAGTTCCGGCACCTTGAGCAGCAGGTAGAGCCCCAGCAGTGAGGTGATCAAGCCACGCACGGAGCGTACCGTGCCCTCGAACTTGAATGGATTGGGAATGCCTAGATCGATTGAGCCGTGTTCGTATGCCATTACTCCCCCGCTATATCCTTATGTTCATTATTGTTATGAAGGCGGGCAATATACCGCATCATCGGTGTGGTTAAAAATTCGAATATAGTAATAAAGTCGGGCACAAAAAAAGGCGCCCGAAGGCGCCTTTTTTGCACGTGGCGTGGAGCTTAGTTGACCTTGGGGTTCAACTCGCCGGCCTCGTACTTCTCGAACATGGTCTCCAGGGAGATCGCCTTGATCTTGGAGGCCTGACCGGCGGAACCGAAGGCTTCGTAGCGGTTCTTGCAGATATCGCTCATCGCCTTGGTCGCTTCCTTGAGGAACTTGCGCGGGTCGAAGTTGGCGGTGTTCTCGCTCAGGTGCTTGCGGATGGAACCGGTGGAGGCCATACGCAGGTCGGTATCGATGTTGACCTTACGCACGCCGGACTTGATGCCCTCGACGATCTCGTCAACCGGCACGCCGTAGGTCTGGCCCATGTCGCCGCCGTAGTTGTTGATGATCTGCAGCCAGTCCTGCGGCACCGAGGAGGAGCCGTGCATGACCAGATGCACATCGGGGATGCGGTCGTGGATCTCCTTAACGCGGTCAATGCGCAGGATCTTGCCGGTCGGCTCCTGGGTGAACTTGTAGGCGCCGTGGGAGGTGCCGATGGCGATGGCCAGGGCATCCACACCGGTCTTCTTGACGAAGTCGGCGGCCTCATTAGGATCGGTCAGGAGCATGTCCATGTCCAGCTTGCCCTCGGCACCGTGACCGTCTTCCTCACCCATCATGCCGGTCTCCAGGGAGCCCAGGCAGCCCAGCTCACCCTCGACGGAGACGCCGCAGGCGTGGGCCATGTCGACCACGGTCTTGGTCACGTCAACGTTGTACTCGAAGGAGGACGGGGTCTTGCCGTCTTCCATCAGCGAGCCGTCCATCATCACAGAGGAGAAACCAGACTGGATGGAGCGGGCGCAGATGGCCGGGGAGGCACCGTGGTCCTGGTGCATGACCACCGGGATGTGCGGGTACATCTCGATGGCGGCCGAGATCAGGTGACGCAGGAAGGGCTCGCCAGCGTAGGAGCGGGCACCAGCGGAACCCTGCAGGATCACCGGGCTGTCGACGGCATCGGCGGCCTGCATGATAGCGTGCACCTGCTCCATGTTGTTGACGTTAAAAGCGGGCAGACCATAGCCGTGCTCGGCGGCGTGGTCGAGAAGTTGACGCATGGATACGAGGGCCATTTCGGACTCCTTGTTCTGTAGTTTCGGGTTAATCGTAAATTTTAGCCGCCGCCGGTTAGGGCGACGTGTTTCGGCCAAGCTTAGCCGGGTTTAAACCAGTTCGCCCACCTTGACGATCTTCATCGCGTTGGTGCCACCGTGCACGCCCATCAGGTCGCCCTTGGTGATCAGCACCAGATCGCCGTCACGCACCGCGCCACGGCGCAGCAGCTCGTCGATCGCCTCGCGGTTAAGCTCGGCGTGGTCCTGGGTGATGGTGGCATCGAAGCTGACCGGGTAGACACCGCGGTAGAGGGTCACCTTGCGGCGGGTCTCCACGTGACGGGTCATGGCGTAGATCGGGATCCCGGAGCTGATACGCGACATCCACAGGGTGGTCGAACCAGACTCGGTGAGGGCGGCGATAGCCTTCACGTTGAGATGGTTGGCGATGTACATCGAACCCATGGCAACGGCCTCGTCGATGTGCTCGAACTCACTGTTGATACGGTGATCGGAGGTCTTGGCCAGGCGCTGCTTCTCGGCCTCGCGGCAGATGCGGTCCATGGCCGAGATGGCCTTGTCCGGGTATTTACCGGTGGCGGTCTCTGCGGAGAGCATGACCACGTCGGTACCATCGAGCACCGCGTTGGCCACGTCGAACACCTCGGCGCGGGTCGGGATCTGGTTTTCGATCATCGACTCCATCATCTGCGTGGCGGTGATCACCACGCGGTTGGCGGAGCGGGCTCGACGAATCAGGTCCTTCTGCACCGGCGGC
Organism: Thiohalomonadaceae bacterium; assembly: GCA_041572995.1. Lineage (GTDB taxonomy): Bacteria > Pseudomonadota > Gammaproteobacteria > Thiohalomonadales > Thiohalomonadaceae > JBFFSW01. Next base: position 5,765 of record JBFFRO010000056.1, on the reverse strand, counting down.
AGGGCGGCATCACCGATCTCCACGCCGAGGTCACCACGGGCAACCATGATGGCGTCGGAGGCGGCAATGATCTCGTCGATCACATCCAGTGCCTCGGCACGCTCGATCTTGGAGACGATACCGGCCTTGCCACCGGCCGCGGTCAACAGTTCGCGGGTCTCGTTGACATCATCGGCAGTGCGCGGGAAGGAGACCGCCAGATAGTCGGCCTCCAGCTTGGCGGCGGTCTTGATGTCCTCGCGGTCCTTGTGGGTCAGAGCCGGGGCCGAGAGGCCGCCCCCCTGAAGGTTGATACCCTTGCGGTCGGAGAGGATGCCACCGACAGTGACCCGGCAGGTGATCTCCTGGCCCTGGACATTGTCCACCCAGAGAACGATACGGCCGTCATCCAGCAGCAGGGTATCGCCGCGCTTGACGTCGTCCGGCAACTGCTTGTAGGCAATGCCTACACGCTCCTGGTCGCCGGCGTCGGCGGCACAGCCGGCGTCGAGGGTGAAGGAATCGCCCTCGGCCAGTTCAATCTTGCCGTCCTTGAAACGGTCGATGCGGATCTTCGGTCCCTGCAGGTCGCAGAGCACGCCGACCTGACGGCCGTGGGCGCGGGCGCGGTTGCGTACCTTCTCGACACGCTCCATATGCTCTTCGGGCGTGCCATGGGAGAAGTTAATGCGGACGACGTCCACACCCGCTTCGATGATCTTGTCCAACACCTTGGGGTCGTCGGTAGCGGGACCCAGGGTGGCGAGAATTTTGGTTCTACGCTGCATCTTATATGCGCCGCGCCGGGGGCGGTGCCCCGGCGCCGCTGGCTCTCCTCTGTCTCTTACTTAGCGCGCTCTTCGAGCATGGCCACGGCAGGCAGGGTCTTACCCTCGAGGTACTCGAGGAAGGCACCGCCGGCGGTGGAGATGTAGGAGACCTTGTCGTAGATGTCGTACTTCTGGATGGCGGCGATGGTGTCACCACCACCGGCCAGGGAGAAGCCGTCCGCATTGGCAATGGCCATGGAGACAGTCTTGGTGCCCTCGCCGAACTGGTCGAACTCGAACACGCCGACCGGACCGTTCCAGACGATGGTGCCGGCCTTGCTGATGATCTCGGCCAGCTCGTTGGCGGAATCGGGGCCGATATCGAAGATCATGTCGTCGTCTTCCACGTCACCGGCGGCCTTCAGGGTCGCCTCGGCGGTCTCGGAGAACTCCTTGCCGCAGACCACGTCGGTGGCGATCGGAATGTTGGCGCCGCGGGCCTTCATCTTCTCGACCAGGGCCTTGGCGGTGTCGACCAGGTCATCCTCGCAGAGGGACTTACCGACGTTGTTGCCCATGGCCTTGAGGAAGGTGTTGGCGATACCGCCGCCGACCACCAGCTGGTCGACCTTCTCGGAGAGGGCCTCGAGCACAGTCAGCTTGGTGGAAACCTTGGAACCGCCGACGATGGCGACCATCGGGCGGGCCGGGTTGGCCAGGGCCTTGGCCAGGTTATCCAGCTCGTCGGCCAGCAGCAGACCGGCACAGGCGGTGGGGGCGAACTTGCCGGCACCGTGGGTAGAGGCCTGGGCTCGGTGAGCGGTACCGAAGGCGTCCATCACGAAGATATCGCAGAGGGCGGCGTACTTCTTGGACAGGCTCTCGTCGTCCTTCTTCTCACCGGCGTTGAAGCGCACGTTCTCCAGCAGTACGCACTCACCCTCGGCCACATCGAAGCCACCGTCGAGGTAGTCGGCGATCAGGCGCACTTCCTTGCCCAGCTTGGTGGACATGTCGGCGGCGATGGGGGCCATGGAGTTCTCGGAGTCCACCTCACCCTCGGTGGGGCGACCGCGGTGGGACATCACCATCACCTTGGCACCGGCCTTCATGCAGTGCTCGATGGTCGGCATGGAGGCGGTGATACGGGCGTCGGAGGTGACCTTGCCGTCCTTGACGGGGACGTTGAGGTCGGCGCGAATCAGCACGCGCTTGCCGGCGAGATCCAGATCGGTCAGCTTGATGAAGGACATGGTGAAGCTCCTACTAAAGGTTTAAAGATGTGAAAACGATTTGCCAAATCATCGGCTGATGGCTTGGCAAATGGTTTTAATTTGCAGGGCGGGCGCCGATGCGCCCACCCAACAAATCAACCAGCGAACTAAGGTTCGGTGAAATACCGAATTTAGTTGGCGGCCACGTGCTCCACGAAACGCAGCATGTTACAGGTGTAACCGTACTCGTTGTCGTACCAGGAGACGATCTTGACGAAGGTGCCGTCCAGAGCGATACCGGCCTCGGCATCGAAGATGGAGGAGAAGCCAACGCCACGGAAGTCGGTGGAAACCACCTTCTCATCGGTGTAGCCCAGGGTCTTGCTGATGTCGCCAGACTCGGAGGCAGCCTTCATGGCGGCGCAGATGTCCTCGTAGGAGGCATCCTTGTCCAGCTCGACGGTCAGGTCGACCACGGAGACGTCAGAGGTGGGCACGCGGAAGGCCATGCCGGTCAGCTTGCCGTTCAGTTCAGGCAGCACCACACCCACGGCCTTGGCGGCACCGGTGGAGGACGGGATGATGTTCTCCAGGATACCGCGACCACCGCGCCAGTCCTTCATGGAAGGACCGTCAACGGTCTTCTGGGTGGCGGTGGCAGCGTGAACGGTGGTCATCAGGCCACGCTTGATGCCCCAGTTGTCGTTCAGCACCTTGGCCACGGGAGCCAGGCAGTTGGTGGTGCAGGAGGCAGCGGAGATGATGGCCTGACCAGCGTAGGTGCTGTGGTTCACACCGTAGACGAACATCGGGGTGCCGTCCTTGGAAGGAGCGGACATCACCACCTTCTTGGCGCCGGCGTCGACGTGCTTCTGGCAGGTCTCTTCGGTGAGGAAGAAGCCGGTGCACTCGAGGACGATGTCGACATCGATCTCGTTCCACTTCAGGTCGGACGGGTCACGCTCGGCAGTCAGGCGGATGGTCTTGCCGTTGACGACCAGGTTGTTGCCGTCGACGGCAACGTCACCACCGAAGCGGCCGTGCACGGAGTCGTACTTGAGCATGTAGGCCAGGTAATCGGCGTCCAGCAGGTCGTTGATGCCGACCACTTCGATGCCGGGGAAGTCCTTGGCGATGGCGCGGAAGGCCATGCGGCCGATGCGGCCGAAACCGTTAATACCGACTTTGATAGTCATAGTTTCTCTCCCAGAGTTTTGTTTAAAAGCAAAACAAGCGCCCGGGCCGCAAGCGGACCGGGCGGAAATCGTTGTTAGAGCACGTCGTTGACGGCGGCGACCACGTTCTCGACGGTGAAGCCGAATTCCTTGAACAGCTCACCGGCCGGGGCAGACTCACCGAAGCGGTCGATACCCACCACCTTGTCGGCGTACTTGTACCACATCGGGGTGACACCGGCCTCGACGGCAACGGTGGGCACACCGGCGGGCAGCACGGAGCCCTGATAGGCGACGTCCTGGGCCTCGAAGGCGTCCACGGAGGGCATGGAGACGACGCGAACCTTCTTGTCGCCCATGGCCTCAGCGGCACCCACGGCCAGGGCCACCTCGGAACCGGTGGCGACGATGATGGCGTCGGGGGTACCGTCGCAATCCTTCAGCACGTAACCGCCCTTGGCGATGTCGGCGATCTGCGCATCGGTGCGGGCCTGGTGCGGCAGGTTCTGGCGCGAGAAGCAGAGGCTGGTCGGGCCGTCGGTACGCTCGATGGCGTGGCGCCAGGCCACGGCGGTCTCGACCGCATCACAGGGACGCCAGACGCTCATGTTGGGAATGAGGCGCATGGAGGCGATCTGCTCGACCGGCTGGTGGGTCGGGCCGTCCTCGCCCAGACCGATGGAGTCATGGGTGTAGACGAAGATGGAGCGCTGCTTCATCAGCGCGGCCATGCGCAGGGCGTTACGGGCGTACTCCATGAACATCAGGAAGGTACCGCCGAACGGGATGAAACCGCCGTGCAGGGCCACACCGTTCATGATCGCGGACATGCCGAACTCACGCACACCGTAGCTGAGATAGTTGCCATCGGTGACGGTGTTGGTGATGGACTTGGAACCGCTCCAGCTGGTGAGGTTGGAGGGAGTCAGGTCGGCAGAGCCGCCCAGGAACTCCGGCAGCACCTCGGCGAAGCCGTTGATGGAGTTCTGCGAGGCCTTACGGGTGGCCGGGGACTCGGCAGCGGCATTCACGTCGGCGATGAACTTGTCGGCGTGCTCGGTCCAGTTGGCCGGCAGCTCGCCGTTCATGCGACGGACGAACTCGGCAGCCAGCTCGGGGTAGGCGGCCTTGTAGGCCTCGAACTTCTCGTTCCAGTTCTTCTCGGCCTCGGCACCCTTGGCCTTGGCGTCCCAGCCCTCGTAGACGTCGGCCGGGATCTCGAAGGGACCGTGGTTCCAGCCCAGGTTCTCGCGGGTGGCCTTGATCTCGTCGTCACCCAGCGGCGCACCGTGGCAGTCGTGGCTGCCGCAGAGGTTGGGGGAGCCGTAACCGATGACGGTCTTGCAGCAGATCAGGGTGGGCTTGTCGTTGACCGACTTGGCCTCGTGGATGGCCTTGTCGATGGCCTCGGCATCGTGGCCGTCCACGCCGCGCACCACGTGCCAACCGTAGGCCTCGAAGCGGCCGGCGACATCTTCGCCGAACCAGTTGTCGGTGTGACCGTCGATGGAGATGTTGTTGTCATCCCAGAAGGCCACCAGCTTGCCCAGACCCAGGGTACCGGCCAGGGAGCAGGCCTCGTGGGAGACGCCCTCCATCATGCAACCATCGCCGAGGAAGACGTAGGTGTAGTGGTCAACGATGTGGTGACCGTCGCGGTTGAACTGGCCGGCCATGGTGCGCTCGGCCAGCGCCATACCGACACCGTTGGTGATGCCCTGACCCAGCGGACCGGTGGTGGTCTCGATGCCGGGGGCGTAGCCGTACTCGGGGTGACCCGGTGTACGGGAGTGCAGCTGACGGAACTGCTTCAGGTCATCGATGCTCAGATCGTAGCCGGTCAGGTGCAGCAGGGAGTAGATCAGCATGGAGCCGTGACCGTTGGAGAGGATAAAGCGGTCGCGATCGGCCCAGTCCGGATTGGCTGGGTTGTGATTCATGTGACCGTTCCACAGCACCTCGGCGATATCGGCCATACCCATGGGGGCACCGGGGTGACCGGAATTGGCCTTCTGCACCGCATCCATGCTCAGGGCACGGATGGCATTGGCTAAGTCTTTACGGCTTGGCATCAGTTTCTCCTACTCGAAATGTCAGAAATCTGTTCAGCTCGGGCGTGGCGGGTCTCTTTCGCACCTGCGCCAGCGTTATCTCTATCCCGGCCCCACCCCTTGTTCTTGGCTCTTCTTCGGCCCGGTGATATGGCGCCGGACCGCAGCAGACTGGGAAGGCCCAAAGGCACCCTTCGGCTGAGATGGAACAGGGGATTTTCTCGCATATGCCGGCATGGGGCAATAGCCAATCACATTTTTCCCATTCACCCTGTTTATAAATCAATAAGTTATCTACATGACGACCCGTCACGGGGCGATAACGCGAGCGTAGCGGGCCGGAACTCCTTATAATTGCGCACCCATAATGAACGCCGTGCCACTGCACGGCCCCCCTGAACAACCGAACCATAGAGAGAAAACCATGGCCGACAGCCACCTGTTCACCTCCGAATCCGTCTCCGAAGGGCACCCGGACAAGGTTGCCGACCAGATTTCCGATGCGGTGCTGGATGCCATTTTGACCGAGGACCCGTCCGCCCGCGTGGCCTGCGAGACGCTGGTGAAGACCGGCAT
>JBFFRO010000055.1:0-8919 GCA_041572995.1 Thiohalomonadaceae bacterium | reverse complement strand
TGCCACACCGTCAGGCTGAGGATCAGGGAAAAGATGATGGCCAGCATCAGATTGATCTTGGCCTGGATGGACATATTGCGCAGGGCGCCGCTGACGTTCATCTGTACTACCTCTAGCCCACCCGGGGGCTTTTGCTCCGTACCGATCGACACACCGGCGGTGGCATGCATCCCTATGCCGATCAGACTATACGGTTGGTAACAACATAATATGGTGTATCCGGCCTTCAAGCGCGCCCACACGAGGGCTTATCACCGGCTCGAACATTACTATCGGCAGCATATCAGGGAACTTTAGACGCGCCAACACGGCGTCGGGTGTAGGCGCTGGTCAGCTGGTCAATCGACCCCGCGGCGCACCCTCACCGGTATGGTAAAAGCGATAACGCTCTCCCCCCTGGCGGCGCAGGGCCTCGTTGGCGGTACGCGCGCAGGCCAGCAGTTCGCTCCCCTCTTCGCTATCGAGCGGATAGCAGCTGATGCCGATATTGGGGCTGAGGTAGAGCTCATAGCCCCCGTCACTCAGGGGCTCACTGAATGCCTCCATCAGCGAGTGCACCACCTGCTCTAGATCCGCCAGTCCCTCGGCATGCTTGTGCAGGATGACGAAGTGCTCCTCCTCCAGCCGGGCCACCGTCTCCCCCTCGCCGACACTCGTCTGCAAGCGCCTCGCCACCAGACGCAGCATGCGCTCCCGCTCATCAACCTCCTGCCGCCCACGGCCAAGCAGCCCACCCAGGTCGAGATCGATGTGGAAGACACCGACCACCCCGCCGAGTCTGCGGGCCTGATGTATCGCCCGCTCCAAGCGCTCCTCCAGCAGGATATGGTTGGCCAGACCGGTAACCGCATCGTAGTGAATGATATCGCGCAGTCGCTGCTGGGCCTTGAGACGAGCAGTAATATCCTTGCCGGTGGCGACAAAGTGGGTGATCTCCCCCCGCTCGTCGCGCACCGGGGTAATGGTCTTGGACTCGTAGTAAAGGTCGCCGTCCTTGCGCCGGTTGATGAAGATATCGCTGTAGGGAACCCCCCCCAGCAGGCTACGCCAGACATGGCGATAGAACTCTTTGTCCTGTAGACCGGACTTGAGCAGGCTGGGGTTTTGACCCAGCACCTCATCGCTGGTGTAACCGGTGATCTCCTCGAAGGCGGGATTGACGTAGACGATCAACCCCTGGGTATCGGTGATCATCACCGCATCGGCGGTCTGCTCCACCGCGCGATTGAGCGTGCGCCCCTGCAGTTCCAGTCGTTTGGCCTCGGTGATATCGCGGGAAACCCCGGCCACCCGGGTGATGCGCCTGTCGGCATCGCGGATGGGGAAGGAGCGGGTGGCAATCCAGCGGCACTCGCCATCGGGCAGGAGGATGCGGTAATCCAGGTTGAGGCCGGCCCAGCCCTCGCTCTCCAGCTGCAACTGCACCCGCTCCACATCCTCCGCATGGATGGTATCGAGCAAGGCATCCAGGGAGGCCAGTGGCGCATCTGGCGAGCGCTCCCAGATGCTTTCAAAAGCGGGACTGAGATAGAGCAGACGGTTCTGAAGGGTGTCGATCAGCCAGAACACCTCACCGATATTGTCGTAGAGTTCACGCAGAAAGCCCTGCTGACGATCAACATTACGCCGTCGATCCGCCCCCGGCAGCCGCTCCAGCAGGGTAGCGAGGTAATCGGCACGCTCTCGATAGAGGACCGCAAAGACCCCGGCGGCCAGCAGTTCCTGCAGCGCCTCCGATGTCATCTGCTCAACCAGCACGATCAGCGGCGGCAGTGCCGGCGTACCGAGCAGCGTGCGGGCTGACACCTCGTCACAGACAACCGCACTCCAGTCATCCGCATCAAGGGCGCTGCAGAACCCTTCCATATCGACATGCTGACACAGCGCCACTCCCTTCCAGGCGCTCGCCAGCTCCCGGGCATCTTCCCCGGGCAACAACAACAACAGTCGCGGTATAGCATCCATCGGCATCCCCCTCCGGGCGAACCGTTGAGAGGAATATCCTATGCCTCCCCCGCCACAGGTACAAGCCAAGGGCCTCAGGCCTTATAATGCGCGCTAATCAATCAGCATGACGGAAAGCCCGATACCCATGGCCCAGTACATCTACACAATGAATCGCGTCTCCAAGGTGGTACCGCCGAAACGCGAGATCCTCAAGGACATCTCCCTCTCCTTCTTCCCTGGCGCCAAGATCGGTGTACTCGGCCTCAACGGTGCCGGTAAGTCCACCCTGCTACGTATCATGGCCGGTATCGACACCGAGATTGAGGGTGAGGCCCGCCCCCAACCCGGCATCAAGATCGGCTACCTGCCGCAGGAGCCGCAGCTGGACGATTCGCTGGATGTGCGTGGCAACATCGAGCTGGCCGTCGGCGAGGTGAAGGGCGCCCTCAAGCGCCTGGATGAGGTCTACGCCGCCTACGCCGAGCCCGATGCCGACTTCGACGCCCTGGCCGCCGAGCAGGCCAAGCTGGAGAACATCATCCAGGCCACCGACGGCCACAACATCGATCGCCACCTGGAGGTCGCTGCCGACGCCCTGCGCCTGCCGCCGTGGGAGGCCGATGTGAGCAAGCTCTCCGGTGGTGAGCGCCGCCGCGTGGCCCTGTGCAAGCTGCTGCTGGAGAAGCCCGACATGCTGCTGCTGGACGAGCCGACCAACCACCTGGATGCCGAGTCGGTCGCCTGGCTGGAGCGCTTCCTCCACGACTACGAGGGCACCGTGGTGGCCATCACCCATGACCGCTACTTCCTCGACAACGTCGCCGGCTGGATCCTAGAGCTCGACCGCGGCCACGGCATCCCCTGGGAGGGCAACTACTCCTCCTGGCTGGAGCAGAAGGAGCAGCGTCTGGAGCAGGAGCAAAAATCCGAGCAGGCGCGCATGAAGGCGATGAAGCAGGAGCTGGAGTGGGTGCGCTCCAACCCCAAGGGGCGCCACGCCAAGTCCAAGGCGCGTATGGCCCGCTTCGATGAGCTCTCCTCCAAGGATTACCAGAAGCGTAACGAGACCAACGAACTGTTCATCCCGCCCGGCCCACGCCTGGGCGATGTGGTGATCGAGGCCAAGGGGCTAAGCAAGGGCTTTGGCGATCGCATGCTCATCGACGGCCTGGACTTCAACCTGCCCCCCGGCGGCATCGTCGGCGTGATCGGTGCCAACGGCGCCGGTAAGACCACCCTGTTCCGCATGCTGGTCGGCCAGGAGAGCCCCGATGCCGGCGAGCTGCGCCTGGGCGACACCGTCAAACTGGCCTACGTCGACCAGAGCCGCGACGACCTCGACCCAAAGAAGACCGTCTGGGAGCAGATCTCCGACGGCCATGACAACATGATGGTAGGCGATTTCGAGCTCAACACCCGAGCCTACGTCAGCCGCTTCAACTTCAAGGGTTCCGACCAGCAGAAGCGCGTCGGCGACCTCTCCGGTGGTGAGCGCAACCGCCTGCACATGGCCAAGCTGCTGGCCGAGGGCGGCAACCTGCTGTTGCTCGATGAACCGACCAACGACCTGGACGTGGAGACCCTGCGCGCCCTTGAGGAGGCGCTGCTGGAGTTCCCTGGCTGCGCCGTGGTCATCTCGCATGACCGCTGGTTCCTCGACCGCATCGCCACCCACATCCTCGCCTTCGAGGGCGACTCCCACGTCGAGTGGTTCGAGGGCAACTTCGCCGACTACGAGGAGGACAAGAAGCGCCGCCTCGGCGATGAGGCCACCGAGCCGCATCGAATTAAGTACAAAAAACTGGCCTAACGAGAAACGCCCGGCAATGCCGGGCGTTTTTTTTCCCGCCTCCATTCTGCGTTACACTCGCTCCATTGCGTTCCGTTCGATATAGATAAGGACTCTCATGGACCAACCTAAACCCCTCGCCCCCAAGCAGCTGTGCAGCCTTTGCGAACCGGACCAGTTCGATTTCCAGACCACCGCGGAACTGCAGCCGCTGGACGAGGTGATCGGCCAGGAACGCGCACTGCAGGCGATGCACTTCGGCGTGGACATGCAGCGCCACGGCTACAACATCTATGTGATGGGCCCGCCGGGCATCGGCAAACACTCCATGGTCAACCAGTTGCTGGAGCTCAAGCGCGACGAGCAGACCACGCCGCCGGACTGGGCCTATGTCAACAACTTCGACGCCCCGCACAAACCCATCGCCCTGCGCCTGCCGGCCGGCTGGGGAAAGCGCCTGAATAAGGATATGGAGCAGCTGCTGGAGGAGCTGTCGGTCACTGTGCCCTCGGTGTTCGAGAGCGACGAGTACCGCAACCAGCACCAGGCCATTGAGGATGAACTCAAGGAGCGCCAGGAGGCCGCCTTCGGTGAGCTGACCCAGGAGTCGGGGGAGCAGCGGGTGAAACTCTTCCGCACCCCCAGCGGCTTCGCCTTCGCCCCCCTGGATGACAAGGACGAGGTGATCGGTCCCGAGGAGTTCGAGCAACTAAGTGCCGAGGAGCAGGCGGCCATCGAGGCCAAGGTAGGCGTGCTGCAGGACAAGCTTAAGGCCATCCTGCACCAGATCCCGCAGTGGCGTAAGGAGAGCCACGAGGCGCTGCGCAAGCTCAACCACGATGTGGCGATGTCCGCCGTCGGCCACCTGATCGAGCAGATGGAGGAGCACTACAGCGACCTGCCCGAGGTGCTGAACTACCTGGAGCAGGTGCAGACCGACGTGGTCGACAACGTCAAGGATTTCCTCGACGGCGAGGATGGCGAACGCAGCGATATGAGCGCCGTGCACCGCTACAAGGTCAACGTGGTGGTGGACAACAGCGAGACCCAGGGGGCTCCCGTGGTCTATCTCGACCACGCGGCCTACCAGAATCTGGTCGGGCGCAGCGAACACCTGGCACAGATGGGCACCCTGGTCACCGATTTCACCCTGATCAAACCCGGCGCCCTGCACGAGGCCTGCGGCGGCTACCTGCTGCTGGATGCCCACAAACTGCTGACCCAGCCCTACGCCTGGGAGGGCCTCAAGCGCGCCCTGCACAGCAGCGAGATTCGCATTGAGCCGCTGGAGAAGATGCTGGGGCTGCTCAGCACCGTCTCGCTGGAACCCCAGCCCATCCCTCTGGATGTGAAGGTAGTGTTGATGGGCGACCGCATGCTCTATTACCTGCTGCACGCCTACGACCCGGACTTCGGCGAACTGTTCAAGGTGCAGGCGGACTTCGAGGAGCAGATACGCCGCGATCCCGAGAGCCAGGCCCTCTACGCCCGCCTGATCGCTACCCTGGCGAGCAAGGAGTCGCTACGCCCCTTCGACCGCGGTGCGGTGGCACGCATTATCGAGTACGCGGCACGCCTGGAGGAGGACAGCGAGCGCCTCTCCACCCACATGCGCTCCATCGCCGACCTGCTGCACGAGGCCGACTACTGGGCCGAGCGCAACGCACTGGCGGTGACCGGTGCGGCCGAGGTGCAGCAGGCCATCGACCAGCAGCAGCACCGCGCCTCGCGCATTCGTGAGCGGGTGCAGGAGGCCATCGAGCGCGGCACCATCCATATTGCAACCGACGGCACAGCAGTGGGCCAGGTCAACGGCCTCTCGGTGCTGCAGATGGGCAACTACAGCTTCGGCCAGCCCTCACGCATCACCGCCACCGTGCATATCGGCGAGGGCCAGGTAGTGGATATCGAGCGCGAGGTAGAGATGGGCGGCCCCATCCACTCCAAGGGGGTGCTAATCCTCTCCTCCTTCATCGCCACCCGCTACGCGCAGAAACAGCCGCTGTCGCTCTCCGCCTCGCTGGTGTTCGAGCAGTCCTACGGCGGTGTCGACGGCGACAGCGCCTCCATGGCCGAGCTCTGCGCCCTGCTCTCGGCCATCGCCGGGGCCCCTATCAAGCAGGGCTGGGCGATGACCGGTTCGGTAGACCAGTTCGGGCGCATGCAGCCCATCGGCGGGGTCAACGAGAAGATCGAGGGCTTCTTCGATGTCTGCAAGACCCGTGGACTGAATGGGGAACAGGGGGTGCTCATCCCTGCCGACAACGTCAAGCACCTGATGCTGCGTCACGATGTGGTCGAGGCCTGCGCCGAGGGGCGCTTTCGTATCGTCCCGCTGCAGAGCGTGGACCAGGCGATGGAGCAGCTCACCGGTCAGAGCATGGGCTTGGCCGACGAACAGGGGGAGTTCCCGGAGGGCAGCCTCAATGGGCGCATCGTCGCCCGCCTCACCGAGATGGCGCTGATCCGCCAGCACTTCGGCGAGCACAAGGATAAAGAGAAGGAGGGGGATAAGGGGGAAGAGGAGAAAAACGAAAAGGAGAAGTGAGTATCCGCTTACTCAAAATGCTCCAGTGGGCTGCCCCAGTCGTGGGCGAGGAAGGCATCATCATCCTCCATCATCCCCGCTACCTGGCCGCCGTAGGCATAGGGGTCGTCATCAATCCCCAACTCCTCCGGCTCCTGGCGGGGCATCAGCCCCAACTCGTACCAGGCGGCAAAGTCCAGCTCCTCCATGCTGCCGCCCTGGTACTGAATCTCAACGCTGCGGTCCTCGATATCGATGACCACCACCTGGAACAGGTTGCCCGCCTCGTCCTCGTACCAGGCCCCCATCTGCGGTTCGTATACACCACCCATCGTCCGTACCTCCCGGCTGATCAGCGTTTCCCATAAACGTAGCAATTCGCAGGCGAATGTCACCCACCGTTCGTCGGGTGAGCGATGGCTTTGACAAGCCGCTGCACCGCCACCTATGCTTATCACTGTGCGTAGTGGATCACGCCCCACAAACAACAAAAATAACAATAAAAACATAAGGATATAAGTTTATGAGCGGGAAGCTTATCAGCCTCTTCAGGGGCGAGAGCCTGCGCGGCCGTTACCTCAGGGTAACGGCCTTTCTCACCCTGCTAGCCTTCGCCTGCATCATCCTCATCCACCTCTATGTCGGTAACGAAGGCGCGCGCCTGGATCATGAGAACCTGGAGCGCAATCAGTCGGCGGCCGAGCTCCGCCTGCTGCGCGACCGACTGCTGGAGGTTGAGAAGAGCCTGGATGCCTACATGCTCTCCCCCTCCCCCCTGCACCGCCGCCACGTGGACAAGGCGCTGGCCGATAGCCGCGAACAGCTCCACCGCCTCAGCGATCTACCCTGGCCTCACGAGGTCAATCTCAAGCCCGTGCTGGAGGCCTTCGCCCAGGAGCATGAAAAGCTGGAGGACTCGCTGAAGCAGTTGATGCTCACTCGCGTCGACAGCGATCGTCAGTTCCCCATCCTCAAACTACTGCGCACCGAGGTGTTCGAGAGCAACAACACCTACATCACTGCCGCCGGGCTGATGATGACCGAGTCCGAGGGTGCCAACCGCGCGGCCTTCGTTGAGGCCCGCACGGCCTGGCTGGAGCTAATCAGTCAGTTCCGGCTCTACATCATCAACCTGCTCGGCACCTTCTTTGAAAGCGAACAGGATTCGCAACTGCACGATCTGGAAATTCGCTTCCAGTCGGTCGTCACGCGCATTACCACTCTTAGGCATATGGCCGACAGCGGCGAGCTGGAACTGGAGGAGGAGGTGGCGCTGGAACAGATGGAGGCAGCCGCCAGCTTGTGGAAGAAGAGCTTCGCCCACATCCGTACCATCCATGAGCTCGGTGATGGACACCTGCGCACCGATGTACCCTTCCTCAAGCACACCGTAGAACCCCACTTCGCCCTCCTCTGGGAACAGGTAATGAAGATGGAGCGTGCGCTGGAAGCTGACAGCAAGCGCAGTGCTGCTGGCCACCTGGAGCTGACCCAGACCACTATCCAGGCACTCTGGTTGCTCACTCTCACCGGGCTGGCCTTCCTGTTTCTTGGCTACGCCTACTTCGAGAAGTCGGTGTTGCGACCGGTGTCGCAGGTGGCCCGCGCACTACGTGCCGAGGCGGCAGGAGAGAGCTGGATGGCCCTGCCGCACGCCGACAATGAGGAGACCCGCCACCTCACCGAGGCCTTCGACGAGATGCAGCGCCAGGTGCAGGAGCGCCAGCGTGCACTGGAGTTCCAGGCCCTGCACGACCAGCTCACCGGCCTGCCCAACCGCACCCTGCTCGGTGACCGCATGCAGCAGGCGCTCTTCCAGTGCCACCGGGACGAAACCCAGCTGGCGCTACTGGTACTGGACCTGGACCGCTTCAAGGAGATCAACGATACCCTCGGTCATGCCCTCGGCGATAAGCTGCTACTGGAGCTGGGCCAGCGCATTCTCGATCTGCTACGCCAGTCTGACAGCGTGGCCCGCCTCGGCAGTGACGAGTTCGCAGTACTGCTACCGGACAGCGACGAACAGGCGGCGATGCAGGTGGCCGCCAAGATCGAGCATGCGCTGGAGCAGCCGATGCGTGTCGACGGCCACCGCCTCTACCTCAGTGCGAGCATCGGTATCGCCCTCTACCCGCAACACGCCGACGACACCCAGGGACTCTCACAACGGGCCGAAGTGGCGATGAACGTGGCCAAATCAGAGCACCGCGGTACCGTGGTCTACGACCACAATTACGACCACCACAGCCTGCGCCGTCTCTCCCTGGCCAACGACCTGCGACACATGATCGATGACCAGCACCTGGAGCTCTACTATCAGCCGCAGCTGACCGTTGAGGATGAACGCCTGGTCGGTGTCGAGGCGCTACTGCGCTGGAATCATCCCAGCAACGGCCTCATCAGCCCCGATGAGTTTATCCCGGTAGCCGAACGCACCGGCCTCATCCGCCCGCTGGGAAGCTGGGTTCTCAACCGGGCGATGGCCCAGTACCGCTACTGGAGGGACAACGGCATAGACTGCGGTCGCATGGCCGTCAATCTCTCGGTCTTTAACCTGCAGGACCCCGGCCTGATTCCCCAGCTGGAGGGCCTGCTGGAGAAGTGGGCCATGCCAGCAGAGTTGCTGGAACTGGAGATCACCGAGAGCGCGATGATG
>JBFFRO010000054.1:0-8993 GCA_041572995.1 Thiohalomonadaceae bacterium | reverse complement strand
GCGAAAATTTTCTCCAACCGAGTATTGACCCCATAGGGGGGCATCTGTAATATACGCGCCTCAAGCTGATCCCCCGTAGTTCAGTTGGTAGAACACCGGACTGTTAATCCGTATGTCGCTGGTTCGAGTCCAGCCGGGGGAGCCAACACCGAAAGGCCTGGAGCGAAAGCTCCAGGCCTTTCTTTTTGCGCGCTAGGGACAACTCAGGCCGCCACCATCGGCGGCTTTGTCACTAAGCCTGGCCCGCCCACTCTTGTAGAGAATCATAGCCCTGGCATGCTCGTTACCGCGGTGGTCGCAGTGGGTGAAGGTGCCGTTGCTGCGGGTCTCCCCGCGGGCTCGGTAGATGACATAGTTTGTTGAGCCGAAGGCACGGTATCTGAGGCTGCTGCCATCGGCCAGGGGCGGGTGGCTGGTGAGGGTTGGCTCGCCGGTGTCCTTGGTTTTGTTACGGTTGCGGTCTGTATAGACCAACCAGCCCTGTTCCCAGCCGCCAGAGGTGGTGCAGCTTTGTTGGTCCGCACTCTTGCAGATGATGACCCAGCCGTTCTCCTTGAGCGCCTGCCCACGGGTGAACTGGAAGTGGTGGTAGAGGTTGTTGAGCTGGGTGCGACGCTGGCTGTCGAGCAACAGGGCATCAAGCGAGGGCACGGCGAGGAGTATCAGCAGCCCGAACAGGGCCACTACCACGACGAGCTCAATAAGGGTGAAGCCCGCATTCGAATGCGGGCCGTTCCGTGCGCAATCCATGGCGACGTACCTCCCTGTATGGGAGTAACCATAGACCGCATCGCTGGGAGATCAAGCCACTGCCAGGAGGGCGCCGCCTCCCGGCTTATTTGCTCCCCAGTACACCCTGAAGGCGGCCGATGGCCTCCTGCAGCAGTTCCAGGCTGGTGGCGAAGGAGAGGCGCAGGCAGCCGGGGGCGCCGAAGGCAGTACCGGGCACCAGGGCGACGCCGGTCTCGTTGAGCAGGTATTCGGCCAGTTGCACATCGTCCTCGATACCGTCCAGGGCGGCGATGGCCTCACTGACGTCGGGGAAGGAGTAGAAGGCCCCCTGGGAGGGGAGGCAGCTAACGCCCTTGATGCCGTTCAGCGCCTCGACCACGTAGTCGTGGCGCTGCTTGAAGGCCACCAGCATCTCCTGAACACACGCCTGGTCACCGTTGAGGGCAGCCTCGGCCGCCACCTGGGAGATGGAGGTCGGGTTGGAGGTGGACTGCGACTGCACCTTCTTCATCGCCTTGATCAGGGCCTCAGGGCCGGCAGCGTAGCCGATGCGCCAGCCGGTCATGGAGTAGGCCTTGGATACACCGTTCATCACTACCGTACGCTCGTAGAGCTCGGGGCAGGCGTTAACGATATTGCAGAAGGGTTCCTCGGCCCAGAGGATGTGTTCGTACATGTCGTCGGAGGCGATCAGCACCTGCGGGTGGCGCGACAGGACCTCGCCCAGTGCCGCCAGCTCGGCCTTGGTGTAGGCCACGCCGGAGGGGTTGGAGGGGCTGTTGAGGACCAGCAGGCGGGTGCTGGGGCTGATCGCCGCCTCCAGTTGCTCCGGGGTGATCTTAAAGCCCTGAGCCAGGCCCGCCTCAATGACGACAGGGGCCCCCTCGGCCAGCAGCACCATGTCCGGGTAGGAGACCCAGTAGGGGGCGGGGATGATCACCTCGTCACCAGGGTTGAGCAGTGCCTGGCAAAGGTTGAAGAAGCTCTGCTTGCCGCCGCAGGAGACCAGGACCTGCTCCGGAGCGTACTCAAGGGCGTTGTCGCGCTGGAACTTGCTGATAATCGCCTGTTTCAGCGTGGCGGTACCGTCGACCGCGGTGTACTTGGTGAAACCGCCATTGATCGCCTCAATGGCCGCCTGCTTGATGTGCTCGGGGGTGTCGAAATCGGGTTCACCGGCACCGAGGCCGATGATGTCGCGGCCTTCGGCCTTGAGTTCCTGTACCCGTGCAGTCACGGCCAGGGTGGGGGAGGGCTTCACTCGCTGTACACGATGGGAGAGTTCGATATCCACTAGGGTCCTCGACAGGCGGTTAACGGTCAAACTATTCTAATATACTTTATGTCTCACCGATGCCCAATCCCCCATGAGTAAGAGTTTCCAGTTACAGGCCGAATTTCCCCCCGCCGGCGACCAGCCCAAGGCCATCGAAGCCCTGGTCGAGGGCCTCAACCACGGTGAGGCCGGTATGACCCTGCTGGGTGTCACCGGCTCGGGCAAGACCTACACCATCGCCAATGTCATTCAGCAGTTGCAGCGGCCCACTCTAATCATGGCCCACAACAAGACCCTGGCGGCCCAGCTTTACTCGGAGATGAAGGCCTTCTTCCCTAACAACTCGGTGGAGTATTTCGTCTCCTACTATGACTACTACCAGCCGGAGGCCTACGTACCAGCCTCCGATACCTTCATCGAGAAGGATGCTTCGATCAATGAGCACATCGAGCAGATGCGCCTCTCCGCTACCAAGGCTCTGCTGGAGCGCAAGGACGCCATCATCATCGCTACCGTTTCCGCCATCTACGGCCTCGGTGATCCCGAGTCCTATATGAGCATGATGCTGCATCTGGTGCGCGGCGAGACCATCGATCAGCGCGATATCCTGCGCCGCCTGGCCGAGCTGCAGTACACCCGCAACGATGTGGATTTCTCCCGCGGTACCTATCGGGTGCGCGGCGAGGTGATCGATATCTACCCGGCAGAGTCGGACAGTGAGGCGGTGCGGGTGGAGTTGTTCGATGACGAGATCGAGCAACTGGCCTACTTCGACCCGCTCACCGGCGAGGTGTTACGACGGGTGCAGCGCCTTACCGTCTACCCCAAGACCCACTACGTCACCCCGCGCCATACCCTGCTGGAGGCGGTGGAGAAGATTAAGGTAGAGCTCAAGGAGCGCCTGACCTTCTTCGACAAGGAGGACAAGCGGGTGGAGTACCAGCGCCTGGAGCAGCGCACCCGTTACGACATCGAGATGATCATGGAGCTGGGTTACTGCTCCGGCATCGAGAACTACTCCCGCCACCTCTCCGGGCGCCCGGCCGGGGCACCGCCACCGACCTTGTTTGACTACCTGCCGGACGAGGCCCTGCTGGTGATCGACGAGTCCCACGTCACCGTGCCGCAGATCGGCGCCATGTACCGCGGTGACCGCTCACGCAAGGAGAACCTGGTCAACTACGGCTTCCGCCTGCCCTCGGCACTGGACAACCGGCCGATGAAGTTCGAGGAGTTCGAGCGCATCGCCCCGCAGACCATCTACGTCACCGCCACCCCCGCCAAGTACGAACTGGAGCACTCCGGGGCGGTGGTCGAGCAGGTGGTACGCCCCACCGGCCTGGTCGACCCCGAGGTGGAGATCCGCCCGGTGTCCACCCAGGTGGACGACCTGCTCTCGGAGATCAACAAGTGCACGGAGCTGGAGCAGCGGGTGCTGGTGACTACCCTGACCAAGCGCATGGCCGAGGACCTGACTGAATACCTGGAGGAGCACGGTGTGCGGGTGCGCTACCTGCACTCGGATATCGACACCGTCGAACGGGTGGAGATCATCCGTGATCTGCGCCTGGGTGAGTTCGATGTGCTGGTGGGTATCAACCTGTTGCGTGAGGGTCTGGACATGCCCGAGGTGGCGCTGGTGGCCATCCTCGATGCGGACAAGGAGGGCTTCCTGCGTTCCGAGACCTCGCTGATCCAGACCATCGGCCGTGCCGCCCGCAACCTGCACGGTCGCGCCATCCTCTATGCCGATCGCATCACCGGCTCCATGCAGCGGGCCATGGACGAGACCGCCCGTCGTCGTGAGAAACAGCTGGCCCATAATGCCGAGCACGGTATCACCCCCAAGGGGGTCGAGAAGAAGATCCACGACATTCTCGAGAGCGGCTATCCGGGTATGCCCGCCAGTCCCAGACAGTACGCCAAGGTGGCCGAGGAGCTGGCCGAGTACGCGGCGATGAAGCCAGCCGAGCTGGAAAAACAGGTCAAGCAGCTGGAGGCGCAGATGGTAGAGCATGCCAAGAACCTGGAGTTCGAGGAGGCGGCGCGCCTGCGCGATCAAATCCGCCATATCCAGGAGGCGAACATGGGCCTGGTTTCCTGAAATTTTTTTCAAAATCCCCTTGCCAATCCGTGAGCGCTTCTGTATCTTGCGCACTTCTTCAGGCGCGTAGCTCAGTTGGTTAGAGCACCACCTTGACATGGTGGGGGTCGTTGGTTCGAATCCAATCGCGCCTACCAACATCGAGAAAGCACTGTAGCCCCTAGGGCCAGTGCTTTTTCTTTATCCGCCCTCACGTGGTCTTTGGTAGGGACCACCACTGAACAAGGACAGCGAGATGCCTGTAATTACCCTGCCCGATGGTTCCCAGCGCGAATTCGATCACCCCGTTACGGTGATGGACGTGGCCGCCGATATCGGCCCCGGCCTGGCCAAGGCTACCCTTGCCGGTAAGGTGGACGGCCAGCTGGTCGACGCCAGTTTCTCCATTGAAAACGATGCCCAGTTGGCCATCGTCACCGAGCGTGACGAGGAGGGGCTGGAAATCATCCGCCACTCCACCGCCCACCTGCTGGCACAGGCGGTGCAGCAGCTCTACCCGGATGCCCAGGTGACCATCGGTCCGGTGATCGAGAACGGCTTCTACTACGACTTCTCCTACGAGCCCGGCTTCTCCCCCGAGGACCTGGAGAAGATCGAGAAGCGCATGGCCGAGCTGGTCAAGGCCGATATTCCGGTCGAGCGCTCGGTCATGGGCCGCGACGAGGCCGTGGCCTTCTTCAAGGGCAAGGGCGAGGCCTACAAGGCCGAGCTGATCGAGGCGATCCCGGCCGGTGAGGAGCTCTCCCTATATAAGCAGGACGATTTCATCGACCTCTGCCGCGGTCCCCACGTTCCCTCCACCGGCAAGCTCAAGGCCTTCAAGCTGATGAAGCTGGCCGGCGCCTACTGGCGCGGCGACTCCAACAACGAGATGCTGCAGCGTGTCTATGGCACTGCCTGGGGCGACAAGAAGGCGCTCAAGGCCTACCTCAGGCGCCTGGAGGAGGCAGAGAAGCGCGATCACCGCAAGCTGGGCCGCCAGCTGGACCTCTTCCACAGCCAGGAAGAGGCCCCGGGCATGGTCTTCTGGCACGACAACGGCTGGGTGATCTGGCAGCAGGTGGAGCAGTACATCCGCCAGACCCTGCGCCGCCACGGCTACCAGGAGGTGAAGACCCCGCAGGTGGTCGACCGCAGCCTGTGGGAGAAGTCGGGCCACTGGGACAAGTTCGGTGACATGATGTTCACCACCCATTCGGAGCACCGTGACTATGCGGTGAAGCCGATGAACTGCCCCTGCCACGTGCAGATCTTCAACCAGGGGCTGAAGTCCTACCGCGAGCTACCGCTGCGCATGGCTGAGTTCGGCTCCTGCCACCGCAACGAGCCCTCCGGCACCCTGCACGGGCTGATGCGGGTGCGCAACTTCACCCAGGACGACGCCCACATCTTCTGCACCGAGGACCAGATCCAGTCGGAGGTTTCCGCCTTCATCGACCTGCTGCAGAGCGTCTACGCCGACTTTGGCTTCAGCGACATCGAGATCAAGCTTTCCACCCGCCCGGAGCAGCGTGTCGGCTCCGATGAGGTGTGGGACAAGGCCGAGAAGGCCCTGGAGGACGCCCTCGACGCCAAGGGGTTGGCCTGGGAGCTGCAGCCGGGGGAGGGGGCCTTCTACGGTCCCAAGATCGAGTTCTCCCTGCGCGACTGCCTGGAGCGTGTCTGGCAGTGCGGTACCATCCAGGTGGACTTCTCCATGCCGGGCCGCCTGGATGCCGAGTTCGTCGCTGAGGACGGCTCGCGTCAGGTACCGGTGATGCTGCACCGCGCCATCCTCGGCTCGCTGGAGCGCTTCATCGGCATCCTCATCGAGCACCATGCCGGGGCTTTCCCCGCCTGGCTGGCACCCACCCAGGCGGTGGTGATGAATATTACTGACAAACAGGCCGATTACGTCACTGAGGTGGTCGAAAACCTCAATGTTCGTGGCCTGCGAGTGAATGCCGACTTGAGAAATGAGAAGATCGGCTTTAAAATTCGCGAGCACACCCTCCACAAGGTGCCCTACCTGCTGGTAGTCGGCGACCGTGAGGTGGAGGAACGAACCCTGGCCGTGCGTACGCGAACCGGCGAGGACCTTGGTAGCCTTCCCATCGAAGAGTTTGCCAAGCGCCTCGCAGATGAGGTCGCGTCCCGCGGTCGCTCTGCTTTGGAGGATTAGGAGCATCGCTGCCAATAAAGACAAGCAGGTCCGGCTGAACGAAGAGATCCGCATCCCGGAAGTGCGCCTGATCGGCGCCGACGGTGAACAGGCCGGCATCATGCCGACCGAGCAGGCCCTGGCCCAGGCCGAGGAGGCCGGTCTCGACCTGGTCGAGATGTCTCCCGACGCTAAGCCGCCGGTCTGCCGCATCATGGACTATGGCAAGTTTCTCTTCGAACAGAAGAAGAAGAAGCAGGAAGCCAAGAAGAAGCAGAAGCAGGTTCAGGTTAAAGAAGTTAAGTTCCGTCCCGGAACGGAGGAAGGCGACTACCAGGTCAAACTGCGCAACCTGGTTCGTTTCCTCAGCGACGGGGACCGGGTCAAGGTAACCCTTAGGTTCCGTGGCCGTGAGATGGCACACCAGGAACTCGGACGCGATCTGTTGAAGCGTGTTGAGGCCGACCTCGCCGAATTGGGCACTGTTGAGCAGTTCCCGAGGATGGAAGGGCGGCAGATGGTGATGCTAATCGCCCCGAAGAAAGGCAAGTAATCCCGCCAAGGCGGTCCCACAACGGGATTACGGGCGCACTACTGTCCGCCACTCTTATTGCGGAGTCGGTGTCCAGTCACAAACGTGCGTTTTTACAGTACTGAAGCAAATGCGGAGTTATTAGCAATGCCGAAGATGAAAAGCAACCGTGGAGCGGCCAAGCGTTTTAAGGCCACTGCCAACGGCTTTAAGCGTAATCAGTCGCACCGTCGACACATCCTCACCAAGAAGAGCACCAAGCGTAAGCGTCAGCTCCGTTCACCGTCCATGGTGCACGAGGCCGATAACGCAATGGTTGCCCGTATGCTGCGAGGAGGTTAAACGATGGCTCGAGTGAAACGTGGCACCATTGCGCGTGCCAAGCACAAGAAGGTTATGGCGCTGGCCAAGGGTTACTACGGCCGCCGTAAGAATGTTTTCCGCGTCGCCAAGCAGGCGGTGATCAAGGCCGGGCAGTACGCCTACCGTGACCGTCGTCAGCGCAAGCGTCAGTTCCGTGCCCTGTGGATTGCCCGTATCAACGCCGCTGCGCGTGAGTGCGGTCTCTCCTACAGCCGCATGATCGATGGCCTGAAGAAGGCCGGTGTTGAGATCGATCGTAAGGTGATGGCCGACATCGCCGTGTTCGATAAGGCTGGCTTTGCCGCCCTGGCCGAGAAGGCCAAGGGCGCTCTGGCCTAAGCCTCACGCGACGACAACACCTGGGGCGGCCCTTGGGCCGCCCGTGAATAAGGGGGAAGGCCGTCAGTCTTCCCCCTTTTTCCGTTTCGCATGACCGAATTCTTTTAAATTTGGGGTAGATACCGTGGATGAGTTGACGGGCCTCGTAAATGACGCGCAGGCGCAGATCGCCGAGGCCGGGGAGCTACAGGCCCTGGACCAGGTGCGTGTGCACTTTTTGGGCAAGAAGGGGCTGCTGACCGAGCAGATGAAGGCCCTGGGCAAGCTGGAGCCGGAGCAGCGCCGCGAGGCGGGCCAGGCCATCAACCAGGCCAAGGGCCAGGTGCAGCAGGCCATCGAGGCACGCAAGGCGGAGCTGGAGAGTGCCGCCCTGAATGCCCGCCTGGCCGCCGAGAGCGTGGACGTCACCCTGCCGGGCCGCGGCATGGAGTCCGGTGGCCTGCATCCGGTGACCCGCACCCTGGAGCGCATCGAGGAGCTGTTCGTTCAGCTCGGCTTCGAGGTGGCCGAGGGGCCCGAGATCGAGGACGACTACCACAACTTCGAGGCCCTCAACATCCCCGAGTCGCATCCAGCGCGGGCGATGCACGACACCTTCTACTTCGACCCGCACACCGTGCTGCGCACCCACACCTCGCCGGTGCAGATCCGCACCATGGAGAAGAGCGAGCCGCCGCTGCGGGTGATCGCCCCGGGGCGTGTCTACCGTTGCGACTCCGACCTGACTCACACCCCCATGTTCCACCAGGTGGAGGGGCTGCTGGTGGACGAGCAGGTGAGCTTCGCCGAGCTCAAGGGCATTCTCGATGACTTCCTGCGCAACTTCTTCGAGCAGGAGCTGAAGGTGCGCTTCCGCCCCTCCTATTTCCCCTTCACCGAGCCCTCGGCCGAGGCCGACATCCAGTGCGTGATGTGCGGCGGCGAGGGCTGCCGGGTCTGTTCTCACACCGGCTGGCTGGAGGTACTCGGTTGCGGCATGGTCCACCCGCAGGTGTTCAAGCACGCCGGCATCGACACCGAGCGCTACAGCGGCTTCGCCTTCGGCATGGGTGTCGAGCGCCTGGCCATGCTGCGCTACGGGGTCAACGACCTGCGCCTCTTCTTCGAAAACGACCTGCGCTTCCTGCGCCAGTTCAACTAAACGGAATCGCCAACGATGAAATTCAGCGAACAGTGGTTGCGCGAATGGGTCAATCCCGAGGTCTCCAGTGACGAGCTGTGTCACCAGCTGACCATGGCCGGACTGGAGGTGGACGCCGTCGAGCCGGTCGCCGGCGCCTTTAGCGGCGTGGTGGTGGGCGAGGTGACGAGCGTCGAGCCCCACCCGGATGCCGACAAGCTGCGGGTCACCCAGGTTAACGTCGGTGCCGAGGAGCCGCTGCAGATCGTCTGCGGCGCCGCCAACGTGCGCCAGGGGCTGCGCGTTGCCTGCGCGGTGGTCGGTGCCAGGCTGCCCGGCGACTTCAAGATCAAGAAGGCCAAGCTGCGCGGCGTGCCCTCCCACGGC
>JBFFRO010000053.1:0-9029 GCA_041572995.1 Thiohalomonadaceae bacterium | reverse complement strand
GCCGCGGTGGGCAAGACCGGCCGGGTGACCGGTGCCCACCTGCACTGGAGCGTCAGCCTCAACGACGCCCGTATCGACCCGGCGCTGTTTCTCGCCGAGGAGTCGCTGGCCCTGCTCTCAGGGAACTAAATTACTTAAGTCAGTTTTCAGTTTGGCCCCGTAAGCTTGCGCGCAAACTACCCCTAAGCCGCAACACTGGAAGGTCAAACAATGAGCCGACTACTGATTACCCTGGTTGCCAGCCTCTCGTTCCTGCTGGGCACTCTGCCCGCCCAGGCCGAGACCACTGAGGGCGCCCCCGCCCCTGCCTTCACCATCACCACCGACAACGGTGAACTCAGCCTGGAGTCGCTCAAGGGCCGCGTGGTCTACCTGGACTTCTGGGCCTCCTGGTGCACACCCTGCCGCGCCTCCTTCCCCTGGATGAACGCCATGCAGGAGCGCTACGGTGACTACGGCCTGACCATCATCGGCGTCAACCTCGACAAGGACCGCGATCTGGTCAAGCGCTTCACCGACGAGACCCCGGCCACCTTCACCATCGGCTACGACCCCGAGGGTGAGTACGCCGGCGCCTATGACGTGCAGGTGATGCCCAGCTCCTACCTGATCGACAAGGAAGGCAACCTGGTCAAGGTCCACCGCGGTTTCCGCGACAAGGACCGCGCTGCCCTGGAGCAGGAAATCCGCCAGCTGCTGCAGTAAAGAAGAACTCCTGAAACGAGGCAATCAAGCGATGAAAAAAAGCCTGATCATCCTGCTCGGTGTCGGCCTTCTCGGCCTGAGCGGCTGCGTCGAGCAGCTCAAGCCGTGGGACCGTGACCTTCTCGCCGAAGAGAAGATGCAACTGGTCCCCGATCCCGTCGACAACTACATCGATGAGCACATCTACTTCAGTAAAGAGGCCTCCCATGGTGGCCAGGGCGTCGGAGGAGGCGGCTGCGGATGCAACTAAATAACCCGAAATCGATTCGAGGGGCGCTGGCCGTCGCCGGCTGCAGCGTGCTCGGCACCGCCAACGCCGTCACCCCTAACACCGGTGACTGGGATGTGGATGCCACCTTCCTGCACTATGCCGAAAAGGACCGCGTCAGCGTCTACGCCCCCGGCTTCATCGCCAAGAAGGCCATCGGCGAGGATGAGTACCTCAGCGCCACGGCCATCCTCGATACCCTCACTGGCGCCTCGCCCACCGGCGCAGCCCCGGGTATCACTGCGGGCAGCACGGTGCAAACGGTCACCTCCCCCTCGGGCAGTCAGTTGACCTACGCCCCGGGCGAGCTGCCACTGACCGACTTCAGCGACACCCGTGCCAGCCTCAGCCTCAACTGGGACAAGCCGCTCTCGCGCCTGCAGCGCAACTCGCTCACCGGCACCGTCTCCTCGGAGACCGACTACTTCTCCCTGGGGTTGTCGGACACCTACAGCCGTGAGTTCAACAACCGCCAGACCACCCTGGCCCTTGGTGCTGGCGTCACCCTCGACTGGGTGATCCCGCAGGCCGGCGCACCCGTCGCCATGCAGAGCTTCTCTGAGATCACCTATCTGCAGAGCCTGCCGAGTGCGGTCGTCACCACCACCTCGCCCTCTGGAGGTGGTGAAGGTGTGGACGGTGAGCCCAAGAACACCTTCGACGTGATGGTCGGTGTCACCCAGGTAATCAACCGCCGCACTCTGGTGCAGCTGAACTACAGCCACGCCGTGACCAGCGGTTACCTGCAGGACCCCTACAAGTACCTGAGCATCGTCGACCCCAATACCGGCGAGACCCTGGACTACATGTTTGAGGGACGCCCTGAAAGCCGCAGCACCAATGTGCTCTACGGCAAGGTGGTTTACCACCTGCCCGAGGATGTGGTGCATGCCTCCGTGCGCTTCTTCAGTGACGACTGGGGGATCACCTCCACCACCCTCGACCTGAACTACCGCTACGAACTGCCCGGCGGCATGTACCTAAAGCCCAATGTACGCCTCTACAACCAGAGCGCCGCGGACTTCTACCGCCACAGCCTGGTGGCCGGTACCGATGCCGTGCAGGATGTTAACGGCAGCTACATCGCGACCATCGCTGAGGCCAGTTCGGACATGCGCCTGGCCGATATGTCGAGCACCACCATCGGTCTGAAGTTCGGCATGCCGGTTGGTGAAGGTGACAACGCCGGCGAGCTCTCGGTACGTGTGGCCCAGATGGTCCAGACTGGCGAGAGCAGTCCGGCCGACGCCATCGGTGTACAGCGAAACTACGACATGTACCCGGACCTGGAGGCCACGGTCTTCCAGGTCAACTACAGCTTCGTCTTCTGACGGGCAGTGTGGTTGGATAAGAAACGGGGCGCCTGGCGCCCCGTTTTTTTATCCGCGTATAATCGATAAAAAGCCGATTCGAGGTCGATGTGAGCGAGGCAATCCGCATACAACAGGGCGAGGGGTACTGGAGCGGCCACTTCAGCGCCATGGCCAGCCCCTGCGAAATTCTCAGCGAGGAGGCCTCGCGTGAGACAGCCCAGCGCCTCACCCTGATTGCGCAGAAAGAGGCCCTGCGCATCGAACACAAGTTCAGCCGCTACCGCGACGACAACATCGTCGCTCGCATCAACCGCAGTGGCGGCAAGCCCATCGAGGTGGACGCCGAGACGGCCAATCTGCTGGATTACGCCGAGCAGTGCTATCGCCTCAGCGAGGGGCGCTTCGATGTCACCTCCGGTGTGCTACGAGAGGTATGGCACTTCGATGGCAGCGATAAGGTCCCCTCGGACGAGTCAGTGGCGGCCGTGCTGGAGCGGGTCGGCTGGGACAAGGTGCGCTGGGAACGACCTCACTTCACCCTGCCCGCAGGCATGGAGATCGATCTCGGCGGAATCGGCAAGGAGTATGCCGTGGACCGCAGCGCCCAGCTGCTGGCCCAGTTCAGTAACGAAAGCCTGCTGGTGAACTACGGCGGCGACCTCTTCGCCACTCGCGCGCGGCGCGGTGACAAGCCCTGGGTGGTTGGTCTGGAGGATCCCGATCACAGCGGCGAGCGCCACCTTGGGGAACTACGCCTCAAGCAGGGGGGCATGGCCACCAGTGGTGATGCCCGTCGTTTCCTGCTCAAGGACGGGGTGCGTTACGGTCACATCCTCGACCCGCGTAGCGGCCACCCGGTGCAGGGTGGACCACGTTCGGTGACGGTGGTGGCCGAGAGCTGCATGAGTGCCGGCATGCTGGCCACCTTCGCCATGCTACATGGCGCTGACGCCGAGGCCTTTCTCAAGGCCCAGGATGTGCAGTACTGGCTGGCCTAGGAAGAGGAAGAAGCGCCTCAGCGGAAGCGCTTCTTGTTCTTCATCTTCTTCTCTTTCTTCTTGTGGAAACCCACCATGCGGCGCTTCTTCGCCTCCTGACGTGGCGTGAGGGTGTTGCGCTTGCCCGCATAGGGGTTGTCACCTGACTTGAACTCGATGCGGATGGGCGTGCCCTCCAGCTTGAGCTCCTTGCGGAAAACGTTTTCCAGATAGCGCTTGTAGCTACCGGGTACCGAGTCGGTCTGGTTGCCATGGATCACGATCAGCGGGGGATTCTTGCCACCCTGGTGGGCGTAACGCAGCTTGATGCGACGACCACGTACCAGCGGCGGCTGGTGGGCCACCAGCGACGCCTCCAGCAACTCGGTGAGCATGGGGGTGGAGAACTTACGCATCGCCGACTCGTAGGCGCGGTTAATCGAGCCGAAGAGATTACCGACACCACTGCCGTGCAAGGCGGAGATGAAGTGCTTGCGGGCAAAGTCCAGGTAGGGGAAGCGCAAGTCGAGTTCGTGACGAATGCGATCACGCTGCTCCTGATCAAGACCGTCCCACTTGTTGATCGCCACAACCAGCGCGCGGCCCGCCTCGATGGCATAACCCAGCAGGGTGGCATCCTGCTCGGTGACCGCCTCGTGGGCGTCGATCACCAGCACCACCACATGGGCGTCGGAAATCGCCTGCAAGGTCTTGATGACGCTGAACTTCTCGATGCTCTCGTTGACCTTGGCACGGCGCCGGACACCGGCGGTATCGATCAGGGTGTAGGCCTGCTCGTCGCGCTCGAAGGGAATGTAGATGCTATCGCGGGTGGTACCGGGCATGTCGAAGACCACCACCCGCTCCTCGCCGAGGATGCGGTTAACCAGAGTGGACTTGCCCACATTGGGTCGACCGATAACGGCCACCTTGATCCCCTGGCTCTCGTCCTCCTCCTCTTCCAGCTCCTCGTAGGTGGGGAACTCGGCCAGCACCTTGTTGATCAGATGACGCACACCGCGCTGGTGTACCGCAGCGATCGGTATCGGCTCACCCAGCCCCAGGGCGTGGAACTCGGCCATCGCCACATCCGGGTCGATGCCATCGGTCTTGTTCACCACCAGGGTAACCGGGCAGCCGCTCTGGCGGAGGTAGTGGGCGATGGCCTCATCACCGGCGGTCAGACCGCCGCGGCCATCGACCATGAACAGCACCCGATCCGACTCACCGATGGCCTTGAGCACCTGATCGGCCATCTCGCCATCGATGCCCTGCTCATCGCCGGTGAGACCGCCGGTATCCACCACCAGGTAGGGGCGCTCGCCCACCGCGCCATCGCCGTACTTGCGATCGCGGGTTAGACCTGCATAGTCGGCCACCAGCGCGTCGCGGGTACGGGTGAGAACGTTAAAGAGGGTGGATTTGCCGACGTTGGGGCGGCCCACCAGGGCGATTACCGGTTTCACGAGACTGGGCTCACTCCTCGATCAGGCTAATTTCGAAAGCACCGAGCACACCACGCTTGTCCATGGCGTAAACACGGCGCCCGTCCACCACCGGCGCCGCCAGCAGATGGCGGTGCTCGGGATAGTCGTGGCTGTACTCATCGAGCAGGGTGGAGAAGCGTACCATCGGCTCCTCCAGGCGCGCGCGACCGACGATGCGGCCACTCTGCATATCGAACCAGTGCAAGTAACCCTCAAAGTCACCCACAATCAGATAACCGCCCTGGCGTACCGGTGCACTGAGTGTACGCCCGCGCAGCTCGTCACTCTTCCACAGGGCCCGGCCGCTGCGCTTATCCAGCGCCCACAGCTGCCCCTCCTGGTCGGTGATAAACAGCGCCTGATCGTTCTCACTCATGCCGGTATAGCTGGCGATATCACGCGCCCAGTACATGCGACCGCTGGCGGCGGCAAAGGCGGCCACCCGCCCCTGGTAGGCTGCCGCATAGAGAATAGGACCGGAGAGCAGTAGCTCGGCGTCCACATCCACCATGCGCTCGATTTCAGTGACACCGCGAGCCTCACTGACCGTCTCACTCCAGAGTTCGCGGCCATCCTCCAGAGACAGGGCGTGCAGCTTGCCCTTGGCACTGCCGATGATCACCATCGGACCACTGACCACGGGAGCGGAGTCACCGCGCAAGCTCAGCTGGGGGGTGCGCTCGTTGAAGCGCCACAGCTGGCGCCCGTCGGCGGCAGAGAGGGCATGCAGGGAGCCATCAACACAACGCACCAGTATCCGCTCACCGGCGCGCACCGGCATGCCAACTACCTCGCTGCTCAGCACGGCGCGCCAGCGCTGGCTGCCATCAGCCTTCTCCAGGGCCAGCAGCTCGGCATCGCCGCCCAGCAGCAGGACATCCCCGCCGTCGGCGGGACCACCACTGACCCGGCGCCCCAGGCGCACCTGCCAGCGCGGCTTGCCATCGGCGGTGGCTAAGGCGATGACCAGTCCCCGCTTGTTGGCCGCGTAGAGGGTGTCAGCAGTCACCAGCGGCGGCAGGCGCAGGAACTCAAAGCGCACCCCCTCGCCCAGCTCACGCTCCCACAGGGGGTGTGCATCGAGCGTAGCCTCAACGGGCTGCAGCGATGCGGGCGGATCCAGCGGCTCAAGTGCCGGCCCGGAACAGGCCGTCACTAACGCCAGTAACGACAGGACAGACAGGCGCTTCACCGTCAACGTGCCTCCACGCCGGTCAGGTCATCCAGCTTCATTTCCACCAGAGCCAGCTTGGCGGGTAGCTCGGCGTAGCCCTCCAGCGCACGGCTGTAGGCATCGCGGGCCTCCTCCTTGCGTCCCATATTGAGCAGGATATCGCCGCGGGTCTCGGCAAAGAGCGCCTCGAAACCGGCAATCTCAGCAGCACCATCGAGGGTGGAGAGGGCCTGCTCGGCCTCGCCCATGTCCAGCTGTACACGGGCCAGGCGCTGGCGGGCCAGCAGCTGCAGTCCCGGGTTGGCCCCCTTCTCCAGCGCCCAGCGCAGGTGACCGGCGGCCTCCTCGACACGCCCCGCCTCCAGGGCGGTGCGTGCCAGCGACAGCGCCGCCAGCGTGGCGTAGCCGGAGTCGGGGTAACTGCCCAGCAGGGCACGGCCACGCTCATCGGCCTGAGACGGGTCGCTCTGCATCAGCTCGTAGGCAACCGAGGCAAACTCCGCCTGGTTACGCTCGTGCTGCTGCCAGCTCTTCCAGCCGAAGATCACGGCCAGCACCAGGATCACGGCCATCACGGCGGTGCGGCCGTTCTGCTCCCACCAGCGCTTGATCGCCTCAACCTGCTCTTCTTCAGTACGATAAACGTCCACCGTCCAGCTCCTTCCACTCAATCTCTGTTATTAATCTGTTGAATCAGGGCGCATCGCCCAGCTCTTCGGCCAATACCGCAGCCAGCTCCGCCTGAGCGATATTGCGCTGCTCCCCCTGCTCACGCAACGGCTTGAGCGCCACCATGCCATCGGCGGCCTCCTGCTCGCCGATGATCAGCGCCAGCGCGGCGCCACTCTTGTCGGCCTTTTTCATCTGGCTCTTGAAGCTACCACCACCGTGATGCAGCGAGATGCGCAGCCACGGCATGGCATCACGTAGCGCCTCAGCCAGCAGCAGCCCGGCATGCTCGGCCTGCTCTCCCACTCGTAGCAGGTAGGCGTGAGGGCGGTAGCGCTCAAGCGGCAGCTCTACCTCCTCCAGTAGCGCGCCAAGGCGCTCCAGGCCCATGGCGAAGCCGATGGCCGGGGTGGGCTTGCCACCCAGCTGCTCGACCAGGGCATCGAAACGGCCACCTGCACAGACCGTGCCCTGGGCACCGAGACGGTCGGTGACCCACTCGAACACGGTCTTGCTGTAGTAGTCCAGACCGCGCACCAGGCGCGGGTTCACCTCGTAGGCGATGCCGAGGGCATCCAGTTGGGCCAGCAGGGCGTCGAAATGTTCCCGTGACTCGGCATCCAGGTGGTCGATCAGCAGCGGCGCGTTCTCATTCAGCGCCTGCATCTGCGGATTCTTGGAGTCGAGGATACGTAGCGGGTTGCTGCCGAGACGGCGCTGGCTGTCCTCGTCCAGCTGTTCGGCGTTGGCCTCGTAGTAGGCCACCAGCTTGTCGCGATAGGCCGCACGCGCCTCGGCCGAGCCCAAGGAGTTGATCTCCAGGCTGACCGCGTCACTCAGACCGATCATCTTCCAGAAACGGGCGCTCATCATGATCAGCTCGGCGTCGATGTCCGGCCCCTCCAGGCCGAACACCTCCACCCCCACCTGGTGGAACTGGCGGTAACGGCCCTTCTGCGGGCGCTCGTGGCGGAACATCGGCCCAGCGTACCAGAGCTTCTGCACCTGATTGTGGGTCAGGCCGTTCTCGATGGCGGCACGCACGCAACCGGCGGTACCCTCCGGGCGCAGGGTGAGGCTGTCACCGTTGCGGTCCTCGAAGGTGTACATCTCCTTCTCGACGATATCGGTCACCTCGCCGATGGAGCGCTTAAACAGCTCGGTCTTCTCCACCACCGGCATGCGGATCTCGCTGTAGCCATAGGCCCCCATCAGGGTGCGCAGCTGCTCCTCAAGGTACTGCCAGCGGGGGGTATCCTGCGGCAGGATGTCGTTCATGCCGCGGATCGCCTGGATGTGCTTTGCCAAGGTCTTCAGTCCTTCACTTACTAGGGTTTCGTATTCAGCTTCAGTTTCAGTCGTCGCTCTGCAGACGGCGACGCGCCACCGCCTCGCGGATGTTGCGCTCCAGCGCCTCCACCAACTGCTCATTGTCCAGCTTGTGGTCCGGCTTGCCATCGATGTAGAGCAGGTTGGGCTGGCCGCCGGTCAGGCCGATATCGACCTCCTTCGCCTCGCCCGGACCGTTGACGACACAGCCGATCACCGCCACATCCAGCGGCTCGAGGATATCCTCCAGGCGCTCCTCCAGTGCATTAACGGTAGCGATGACATCGAAGTTCTGGCGTGAGCAGGAGGGACAGGCAATCAGGTTAATCCCCTTGCTGCGCAGGTGCAGGCTCTTGAGGATATCGAAGCCCACTTTGATCTCCTGCACCGGGTCAGCGGCCAGGGAGACGCGGATGGTATCGCCGATCCCCTCGCTCAGCAGCATGCCCAAGCCGATGGCCGACTTGACCGTGCCGGAGCGGAAACCGCCCGCCTCGGTGATCCCCAGGTGCAGGGGCTGCTCGATCTGGTCGGCCAGCTTGCGGTAGGCGGCCACGGTCATGAAGATCTCAGAAGCCTTGAGACTTACCTTGAAATTGGGATAGTCGAGACGATCGAGGATATCGATGTGGCGCAGGGCCGACTCCACCAGTGCCTCGGCAGTGGGCTCACCGTATTTCTGCTGCAAATCCTTCTCCAGCGAGCCGGCGTTGACGCCAATGCGAATCGGGATATTTTTATCCCGCGCCGCATCCACCACGGCGCGCACCCGGTCCTCCTTGCCGATGTTACCGGGATTAATGCGCAGGCAGTCCACCCCCAGCTCCAGCACCCGCAGGGCGATGCGGTGATCGAAGTGGATATCGGCCACCAGCGGCACCGTGGCCTGGCTACGGATGGCGCCGAAGGCCTCGGCCGCATCCATGCTCGGCACCGAAACGCGCACGATATCGGCGCCGGCGCTCTCCAGAGCCTGGATCTGCGCCACGGTAGCGGCCACATCGGTGGTCTCGGTATTGGTCATGCTCTGCACCGAGATCGGTGCGTCGCCGCCGACAGCGACACTGCCGACCATAACCTGCCGTGACTGGCGGCGGCGAATGGGGG
>JBFFRO010000052.1:0-9057 GCA_041572995.1 Thiohalomonadaceae bacterium | reverse complement strand
GCACCCAACGACTTTATCGCGGTGGCCGAGGAGACCGGCCAGATACTGGGGTTGGGTGAGCAGGTGTTCGAGCAGGTGTTCGAGGACCTGAGCCGCTGGCAGTCGCAGGGTATCGCGGTGCCGGTGGCGGTCAACGTCTCCGCCCGCCAGTTCGTCGACCACGCCTTCTGCACCCGGGTCTGCGGCTGGATGGAGAGCCACCGTTTCGACCCCTCGTTGCTGGAGGTGGAGGTGACCGAGCAGGTCTTCCTCGGTGATATCTCCAGTGCCGGCAAGCGCCTGCAGAGCCTGCGTGATAACGGTATCTCCTTGGCCCTGGATGACTTCGGTACCGGCTACTCTTCGTTTAACTACTTGCGCCAGTTACCGATTAATACCCTGAAGATCGACCGTAGCTTTATTCTCGATTTGGAGGAAGGGGGTAGCAGTTTGCCGATCCTCAAGGCGATCATCACCCTGTGCCGGGAGATGAATCTGAGTACCGTGGTCGAGGGGGTGGAGACCGAAGAGCAGAGTCGGATACTGCGCGAGCTGGGTTGCGAACTGGCCCAGGGGTTCTACTACCACCGGCCGATGCCGGTGACAGAGGTAGAGGCGTTGCTGGAGAGTCTGCCGGGGCGCAGCCCGGCCGTTAGTCCTGCAGCTGTTTAGGTCCTAGCAGCCACTCCAGTTCCCAGCCCTGTCCGTTACGGCGCAGGCAGCAGGCGGCGGCGGTTACCAGTTTCAGTGCCAGCGTATCTTCCTGGCCACAGAGCAACTGCGAGGCCAGCGTCTCCAGTTGCGGCAGGTGGCCGGCGATCAGCGTGTCTTCAGACCACTGCTCGACCTGTCTGGCCAGGGCGTCTACCGGGTCCATCGGCTTTAGCCCCGCCACGGGTTCAGCACGGGGGCTATGGGGCAGGGCCGCGGCGATCGCCTCCGCGGTCTGCTCGGCGCGGCGCTTGCCACTGTGGAAAATGCGCGCAGGGGCGATGCCGAAGCGGGCCAGTGCCGCGGCCATCGTCGCCACCTCGGCCTCCCCTTCGGCTGAGAGTGGCCGTGC
This sequence comes from Thiohalomonadaceae bacterium, assembly GCA_041572995.1. Taxonomy (GTDB): domain Bacteria; phylum Pseudomonadota; class Gammaproteobacteria; order Thiohalomonadales; family Thiohalomonadaceae; genus JBFFSW01. The sequence continues at coordinate 8,015 of JBFFRO010000052.1, read as the reverse complement.
CGCTGCCTCCTCCTTGGCCAGGGCCTGGCCGTGGCGTACCAGATAGAGCCTCATGGGCAAGCCTCCTTTGTGCCGCTGGATGGAGAGTAATCTTAGTCGCTGGAGGAGCGCTGGGCGCTAGTCCTCCATCAGCTCGTCCAGTTCGCCGTCCATGTGCATTTCGGTAAGGTCGCTGAAGCCGCCGATCCAGCGGCCGTCGATACTGACCTGGGGGACGGTGCGGGCGTGGTTGGTCAGCTCCAGCATCTCCTTGAGTCCATCGCGGTCCATGTCCACCCGAACCTCGCTGTAGGGGATGGACCACTTGGCGAGCAGGGTCTTGACCTTGTCGCAGATGGGGCAGGTGCCGGTGCTGTAGACGGTGACGCGGGCCATGGCGAGCTTCTCCTTGATGCTTACGGGTGACGGCCGGGGCCATTTCAGGCATGCTCGGCCCTTTTCCGAGGGAGTGATGGTAACAGATGGGACGGACGATATGGCTGTTGTCGCTGTGCCAGGCGGTGCTGATGAGCTCCGGCTCGCTGGTGATCGCCAGCTCCGCACTGGTGGGCCTGGCACTGGCCGAGGACAAGTCGCTGGCCACCCTGCCGCTGGCCCTGCAGTTTCTCGCCACCATGCTGACCACTCTGCCTGCCTCGCTGCTGATGCGCCGCATCGGTCGCCGTGCCGGTTTCCTTATCGGTATCTGTGCCGGTGCGCTGGGGGCGGTGTTGGCCACCTGGTCCATCGCCGAGGGTTGGTTCACCGGCTTCTGCATGGCGATGCTGTTTTTCGGCATTTTTAACGGCTTTGGCGTCTACTATCGCTTTGCCGCCGTCGAGTCGGTTGCGGAGGCCAACAAGAACTCGGCCATCGCCTATGTGCTGGCAGGCGGCCTGCTGGCCGCCTTTATCGGTCCCTCACTGGCGGCGCACAGCCGTGACTGGCTGGCCGGTGCCGATTTCGCCGGCAGCTATGCGATGCTGCTGGTGCTCTATGCCATCGCCTTCAGTGCTCTGCTCATCGCCCGCCTGCCTCACACCGCCGACGAGGGCAGCCAGGAGCGCGGGCGGCCGTGGCGGGCCATCGCCGCCCAGCCGGTGTTTGTCGTCGCGGTGCTCTGTGGCGCCCTGGGCTACGCCACCATGACCCTGGTGATGACCGCCACGCCGCTGGCGATGAAGGTGTGTGGTCTGGCCTTCGATGACACCGCCTTTGTCATTCAGTGGCACGTCTTCGCCATGTTCGCGCCGTCGTTCTTTACCGGTCGCCTGATCAACCGCTTCGGCGTGCTACGGGTGATGTTCACCGGTGGCCTGTTCAATCTGGCCTGCGTTGGTGTCAATCTCTACGGCGAAACCCTTTGGCACTACTGGAGCGCGCTGTTCATGCTCGGCATCGGCTGGAATTTCCTGTTCGTTGGTGCCACCTCGCTGCTGACCGAGAGCTATCGGCCCGAGGAGCGTGCTCGGGTGCAGGGGCTGAACGACTTTATGGTCTTCACCTGTGTGAGCCTGGCCACCCTCTCGGCCGGCGCCCTGCAGTACAATTTCGGCTGGCGCATGGTCAACTGGGGTGTGCTGCCAGTAATCGTGCTGACCCTGGCCTCGTTGGCGTGGCTGGCGTGGCGACGGTCGAATTCACGTGAAATTCATCAATCGGTCGGATAATGGCGCGATGAGCGAAGAGAACAAGGAATACGAGAGGGAGATGGAGGAGCTGGTGCTCAAGGAGAGCATCGTCAGCGCCACCGGTCTGGCCTCCGGCAATCTGCAGATCGGTATCAAGGGCGACCCCTCCATGCGTGAGACGGCGATGGTGCGTCAGCGCTATCGCAACACCATGGATGAGATCTACCCGGATATTGAGCCGCAGCTGGAGGAGCTGCTGCACAACCGCTCCACCTACCGCCTCTATGTCGGCTTTAACAGCGTGGAGATCCGCACCAACTCCATCTTCGACCCGCTACGTGAGGAGACCCACTCGGCCGAGCGCTTCCTCGATCCTGCCTACATCGATCGTCACTTTCCGGTTATCCCCTTCGAGGAGAAGGTGGCGGCGATGCGTGAGCTCTACCGCTGGCTGCGTGCCAGCCCCATCTTCGACCGTCTGCCCGACTACTGGCGGCGTATCTCCGAGCGTCGAGCCCAGGTGTGGCAGCCCATGGAGTGCGAGCGTATCGCCGAGGTCATGCCCACTCTCAAGGTGCTGCGCGACATGCCCGATTACTACCTACGTGGTGCCTCGATCTGCCTGGTACAGGACCTGTTGCGCTTGCAGTTCAACTGTGACGGTACCCAGCTTGTCAGCGCCCGTAACTACCAGCGCTTTCTGGAGGAGAATATCCCCTCCTGACGCGATATAATCCCCATCCAAACCCCAAGCCACCCCCAGACTGAACCATGCAAGAGAGAAGGGCATTCCCCCGCCTGCCGATACGCCTTAAGGTCATGCTGCGCCTGAGCAGCGGTGAGACCATTGGTCTGCGCAGTGTCGATATCTCCAAGCAGGGTATGCAGCTACTCAGTGACTACGACGCCGACGTGGGTGATAACTTTCCCCTGGCCTTCAGCCTGCCGCGTGTCGGTGATGAGGGCTTTGAGCATATCCAGCTGATGGGCGAGGTGATGCATGTGGTCTATGACGGCAGCTTCGGCGGCTATCGTCTCGGCTTTCGCTTCAAGTCTTTCCACCGTGACAGTCGCGAGCGACTGGAGGGGTGTCTGGATCAGTACCTCAATCAGCACCTGCGCCGCGGCCATCCAGCCTGAGGTCCTATCGTCACTCCCCCCGGGAACAGGGTCTATACTGAAACTGTTCACAGGGAGGGATTGGTATGCGCAGGGAACTGACAATACAGGTGGTTGAGCACGAAGATGTGTTCGATTTCATTGCCCCGGTCGTTGGCCCCTTGCTCGGCGATCCCAGCCTGTTGCACCACGATAACGACGATGACGCGCGCGACTGGCTGAGTCTCAACACCCCCGACCTGCTTTTCTGTGACTGGGAGTCCGGTGGTGCGCAGCTGCTGCGCGAGTTGCGTGGGCGGGAGAAGGGGCGTTTTACCCCGGTAGTGGTCACCGCCTCTACTCTGGGGGACAAGCTGATCGCCGATGCGGCCCGTAGCGGCGCCTCGGCGGTGCTGGCCAAGCCCTTTAGCGAACATGAGTTGCGCGACACCGTGCAACGTATTACTACACAGTTGGAGCAACGCCGTGCACCTCGCGCCCAGCCCAGCATCACCCGTATGGTGATGGTCGAGATGCCCGGGGTGGGCTCGCGAGAACTGGAACTGGTCGACCTCTCCCGGCATGGCTGCCGCCTGCGTGCCCCTGCCGAACTCAACGGCGGCCTTGCCATCTACAGTACCGCCCAGCTGGGACTGCCCTTTGAGGGCGAGCTGTTTACGCTGAAGGGGGAGTTACTGCGCCAGGAGTATGACCCGGAACATCGGGGTGACGGTCAGCTGCTGCTGGCCTTTGTCTTCGAGGCGCCGGATGCGGAGCAGGCGCAACGCCTGGGTCAGCTGTTGGCCGAGCTCTAGCCGTTGTTTTGCTTGAGCAGGGCTCGGGTGAAGGCCGGGCGCAGGTAGAAGCCGCGCGGGTTGCTGAGGGTGGGCTCACCCTCGTCGCTGACGGCCGGTGCCAGCACCCGTGAATGGGCCGCCTTGGGGCGTACCTGCAACACCTCTCCCATGCGTGCACTCAGCTGTCCCGGGCCCTGCAGGCAGAGCGCCTCCATCAATTCCTCCCAGTCCCTGCGCAGTTGCGCGGCCTGGATCTCATCCGGGCTCCACAGCAGGGCGTTGCCGATGCGGCGCTCGGCCAGGGGGATGGTGGGTTCGGCCTCCACGGGCAGCCACAACACCCGTGAGAGTTTGCGCCGCAGCCAGCTCGCCTCCCACTGCTCGGAACAGGCCCGCTCCAGCGGCACGGTGCAGACGTAGGTGGACTCGCGAGGGCGTCCCTGGGCGTCCAGCGGCAGCGACTTCAGCTCGACGCCGATGGCCCGGAAGTCCGGCTCAGCCAGGGAGGCGGCATCGGCCCCCAGCGCCGCCTCCAGCAGCGCTCCAACCCAGCCCTTGCGCCGACGCAAATCAGCCGGTACCACCACGCCCAGGGTTTCGGCCAGGCGACCGAGGCTGAGTCCGGCAATCGCCTCTGCGCGGCGCATCAGCTCAGCCTCATCACGCGGCGGCGGTATATGGAGATGGGGGCGTAGGGACTCCTGCATGGCGCTCATGATGGCCGTGGCCCCCGCTCCTGTCCAGAGTGGTTCTCGTCAAACACTCCTGTTGATATAGTGGGCGAATGCACAGCCTACATCCCACGCGTCGGATGCGACTTTGGCTTATGAGCCTGGCGGCTATCCCGCTCGCCTCGTTCTTTGGCCGGGATCTGCTCGGTCCGCTGCGCGGCCTGATCGGCGGTGAGAATCTGGGCGGGGTACTAGGGGTGTCGCTGGCGGCCCTGACGCTGGCGGCGATCGGACGGCGCATGCGCAGTGACGGTCGTCAGGCGCTGTTGCACCTGCTGTGGCTGGTGCCGTTGTTTTTTTGGTTGCCCGAGTGGTTGCCGCAGGCCGAGGAGCGGTTGCACCTGCTGTTGTTCGGCCTTTTCGGCTATCTTTCACTAGGTGCACTGGGGCCGGCTCGCGGGGCACTGGCGGTGCTGCTGCTGGCGCTGTGCGATGAGGCGCTGCAGGGGCTGCTGCCCTACCGGGTGGGGGACTGGTGGGATGTGCTCACCAACCTGCTCTCCGGCGCCGCGGGAGCCTTGCTGGCCTGCCCCTGCTTGAAGCGACAGGCAGCAGCCCCCAACATGGATCGTAAGAACGCCACCGCAAGTGAGGAGAACACCCCATGAGTCGAACACTCTCCGACGAGGCCCTGGATACCCTCTTCCTGGAGGCGCGCAGCTTCAACGGCTGGCAGCCGCGAGAGGTGAGCGATGCCCTGTTGCACGAGCTCTACGACCTGATGCGTATGGGGCCGACCAGCGCCAACAGCTGCCCGGCGCGCATCGTCTTCGTTAAGGGTGATGAGGCCATGTCCCGTCTCAAACCCTGCCTGGATGAGGGTAATGTGGCCAAATCGATGAGTGCACCGGTGGTGGCGCTGATCGGCATGGACATGGAGTTCTATGATCAGCTACCCAAGCTCTTTCCGCACACCGATGCACGCAGCTGGTTCGAGGGTAAACCCGAGAAGATTGCCGAAACCGCCTTTCGTAACAGCTCCCTGCAGGGGGCCTACCTGATGCTGGCGGCGCGGGCCCTGGGGCTGGATTGTGGGCCCATGTCCGGCTTTAACAACGAGGCCCTGGAGCAGGCCTTCTTTGCCGATGGCAAGGTCAAGGTGAACTTCATCTGTGCGCTGGGTTACGGTGACCCCGACTCACTCCATCCGCGTGGTCCCCGGCTTGATTTTGATGAGGCCTGTCGCATCGAGTAGAGAGCCTCAGGTACGGATATCCGTGACCAGGGCTGCTACTCGATGAACTCGCCGATCTCGGGCATGGCCACCAGCATCATGCTGATCCCCTCGTCCATCCACTTGAGGAACTTCTTCAGCTGCTCCTCGTTGAGGTCGTCATCAAAGGTGTAATAACTCTGGATGTAGAGGGTGTCACCGCTGTCCGAGAGTGAGAACTGGCCGATGTTGAAGCGGCGGTTCATGGCGGTGACCAGAGCCAGCGACTCGAAGCTGCCGCGGTAGGCCTCTACCACCCCGTAGGCCTTGGTGATCACCAGACGGTCGATGGTGTCGTTGGTGAGCTTGGGCTGAATCAGGAAGTGGCCCTTGGCGTAGTGCAGGAGCAGGGTGTCCTCGTCGACGCCGTCGAAATCGTAGTGGTTTTCCTTCAAAAAGCTGGAGAGCTCGGTGGTGGCCTTTTCGTCATCCTCACCCAGCAGTGTCAGGGTGGGCGGCGCCGGGCTCTCCTCGCGGACGGACTCGCCGGTGCCAGCGCAGCCGCTCAGGGCGAGCAGGGCGGCCAGGGCCAGGGTGAGATGAATACGCATCACCATACTGTCTCCTTGTGTGGCGTGCGCGGGGACTATCCTCCGCGCCTTTTCTGAGCTTAGCAGCTAGCGTGCCTGGCTGTCTTGCTGCGGGTCACGGCGCCAGTGCCCCGACTTGCCGCCCTTCTTCTCCAGCAGGCGGATACCCTCCATGGTCATGCCCTTGTCCACCGCCTTGCACATGTCATAGATGGTGAGCAGGCTCACCTGAACGGCGGTCAGCGCCTCCATCTCCACCCCGGTCTGGCCGGAGGTCTGCACAGTGGCGCTACAGCGCACGGCGTTTTCCCCCTCCAGCGGCTCCAGTTCGATATTGACCCGGGTCAGTGCCAGCGGGTGGCAGAGGGGGATGAGGTCGGCGGTCTTTTTGGCCGCCATGATGCCGGCGATGCGGGCCACGCCCAGCACATCGCCCTTTTTTGCCTCTCCGCGGAGGATCAGGGCCAGGGTCTCGGGCTGCATGCGGATCCAACCCTCGGCAATGGCCGTGCGCTGGGTGACCGCCTTGTCGCCGACATCGACCATGTGGGCTTCACCGGCGCTGTTGAAGTGGGTCAGTTCGCTCATGCTGTGGGCTCCATCGGCTTTGGGGGCGGCGCATCGCCGTCGGCGGGCCGATCATGATAGGCTGGAGGCGTATGGGGCGCAAACCTGCGGCGCCTGGAGATGAGCGATGAGCGTATCGGTAAAATTCTTTGCCGCCCTCAAGGAGCAGATGGGTTGCGACGGGGCGACGGTGGAGATCGGCGAGTGCGCCACTGCCGCCGATGTCTGGCTGGCCGCTACCGGCGGCAAGGCGCTGCCGCCCAACGTGCTGGTGGCGATCAACATGGAGTACTGCGACCCCAACCAGGCGGTCGCCAGCGGCGACGAGGTCGCCTTCTTCCCGCCGGTGACCGGTGGCTGATATGGGCTCGGCGACCATCGAGGTGCGCGAGGGGGAGTTGCAGCCCTGGCGCGAACTGGCCGAGTACGAGGCGGCCCGTGGCGGGCGCAACGATGTCGGTGCTACGGCCGTCTTCGTCGGCTCCATGCGAGATTTCAACGAGGGCGATAGCGTCAAGGGCATGTTCCTGGAGCACTATCCGGGCATGACGGAGCGTCAACTTGAACGCTTGGTGGAGGAGGCGCACACGCGCTGGTCGCTGCTCGATGTGCTGCTGTTGCACCGGGTCGGAGAGATCCGCCCGACCGACCCCATCGTCCTGGTGGCGGTCTGGTCGTCACACCGCCGCGAGGCCTTCGAGGCCTGCCGCTGGCTGATGGAAGAGCTCAAGTCCCGCGCCCCCTTCTGGAAGAAAGAGCACCTGGCGGAGGGTGGAAGCCGCTGGGTTGCGAAGAACACCCCCGGTTACTGAGGTAAGAGAGTGATGAGTGACAAGCTGAACGACGAAGCGATGGCCCTGCTGGGCAAGCGCCTGGAGGAGGAGCGGCTACGTCTGCGTGGTGAGATCCGTGATGAGTTGCTACGCAGCGGCGATGAGCACTACGCCGAATTGGCGGGACAGGTGCACGACAGTGGCGATGAGTCGGTGGCCGACCTGGTCAATGAGGTGAACACCACCATCCTCAGCAAGCTGATCCGCGAACTGCGTGAGGTGGAGGCCGCCGAGGAGCGTCACGGCTCGGGTGACTACGGCCTGTGCGAGGATTGCGGCGAGCCCATCGGCCTGGAGCGGCTCAAGGCCCAGCCGGCCACCCGCCGCTGCATCCGTGATCAGGAGCGCTTCGAGCACGAGAGCGGGGCGGACCACAACCCCACCCTGTAGTCCCTACTTCTTCTTGCGTGCCGCTGCCTTCTTCTTGGTAGCGGCCTTTTTCTGAACCGCCTTCTTCGGCGCGGCCTTCTTCGGTGCGGCCTTCTTCGGTGCGGCCTTCTTCGGTGCGGCCTTCTTCGGTGCGGCCTTCTTCGGTGCGGCCTTCTTCGGCGCGGCCTTCTTCGGTGCGGCCTTCTTCGGTGCGGCCTTCTTCGGTGCGGCCTTCTTCGGCGCGGCCTTCTTCGGCGCGGCCTTCTT
>JBFFRO010000051.1:0-9166 GCA_041572995.1 Thiohalomonadaceae bacterium | reverse complement strand
TGCTGTTGGACTTCCTGCGTGTGCATCAGTGCGAGGGGCAGCAGTTGATGCTCAACAGCCGCATCAGTGGGGTGGCCGAGCTGGAACACGCCCTGCGCCGTGCCGATGACTTTCTTGCCGAACAGGACGATGAGGCGGACTGGTCGGTGGTTGGCCCGGGTTTGCACCGGTTGGGTTTCGAGCCGGGCTGGGGGAGAAATGCAGCGCGCATACGCGAGACGTTGATGCTGGTCTCCGATGTGCTGGAGGCGCCGGAGCCGGCCACCCTCGAGCGTCTGCTCGGACGCATTCCCATGATCTACCGCCTGGCGATCCTCTCGCCACACGGTTTCTTCGGTCAGGACAAGGTGCTCGGTCTCCCCGATACCGGCGGTCAGGTGGTCTACATCCTCGACCAGGTGCGTGCGCTGGAGCGGGAGATGCGCAGCCGGCTCTATGAACAGGGGTTGGATCTCGAGCCGCAGATCGTGGTCGTGACCCGGCTTATCCCCGATGCCCGCGGCACCAGCTGCGACCAGCCGCTGGAACCGATCATCGGTACCGAAAACGCCTGCATCCTGCGCGTGCCTTTTCGCAGTGACAGCGGCGAGGTGGTGCCGCACTGGATCTCCCGTTTCGAGGTGTGGCCCTACCTGGAGCGTTTTGCCCATGATGCCGGGCAGGCGATCCAGGCGCAGATGGGCAGTCGCCCGGACCTGTTGATTGGCAACTACTCCGACGGCAACCTGGTGGCGACCCTGCTGGCCGAAGAGCTGGATGTAACCCAGTGCACCATCGCCCATGCCCTGGAGAAGACCAAGTACCTCTACTCCGATCTCTACTGGAAGGAGAACGAGGCGCAGTACCACTTCTCCTGTCAGTTCACCGCCGACCTGATTGCCATGAACGCGGCGGACTTCATCATCACCAGTACCTTCCAGGAGATCGCCGGTACCCGCGACAGCGTCGGCCAGTACGAGAGCCATACGAGCTTCAGCATGCCGGGGCTATACCGGGTGGTGAACGGCATCGATGTCTTCGATCCCAAGTTCAACATCGTCTCGCCCGGTGCCGATGACGAAATCTACTTCTCCCACAGTGAAAAAGAACGCCGGCTGGAGGGCCTGCATGGCGAGATCGAGAAAATGATCTTCGGCCCCCCGGGGGAGGGGGCACGGGGTGAGCTGGCGATGCGTGAGAAACCGATCATCTTCACCATGGCGCGCCTGGACCGGATCAAGAACATCACCGGACTGGTGCGCTGGTATGCCCGCAACGATGCGCTACGCGAGCAGGCCAACCTGGTGGTGATTGCCGGTTACGTGGAGATGGAGAAATCCCAGGATGTCGAGGAGCGCGATCAGATTGCGCAAATGCACGCGCTCTTCGATGAGTATGGCCTGGATGCGGAGGTGCGCTGGCTGGGGGTGCAACTGGACAAGCCGCTGGCCGGTGAGCTTTACCGCGTCATCGCCGACCAGCGAGGGGTGTTCGTGCAGCCGGCCCTATTCGAGGCCTTTGGCCTTACCGTGGTTGAGGCGATGACCAGCGGCCTACCCACCTTCGCCACCCGCTACGGTGGCCCACTGGAGATCATCGAGGACGGGATCAGTGGTTTCCATCTCGATCCCAACCACGGTGAGGAGTGCGCCGAGCGGTTGGTGAACTTCTTCGAACGTTGCTCGCAGGAGCCGGATTACTGGTCGCGGGTCTCCACCGCCGGTGAGCGTCGGGTGGAGGAGAACTACACCTGGTCGCGTTACGCCTCGCGGATGATGACCCTCTCGCGGGTCTACGGCTTCTGGAAATATGTGACCGACCTGGAACGTCGCGAAACCCGTCGTTACCTGCAGATGTTCTACGGCCTGCAGTTCCGCCCGCGCGCCGATACCCTTAGTCGCGAGGGCTAGTCGGCCTGTCGGCGGTAACCGATCGCCTCGGCCAGGTGAGCCTGCGCAATATCGTCACACGCCTCCAGGTCGGCGATGGTGCGTGCCAGGCGCAGGATGCGGTGATAGGCACGGGCCGAGAGTCCGAGCTGATCCACCGCCTGTTGCAGCAGCGCACGTTCCCCCTCCCCCAGGCGGCAGAAGCGTTCTATCGCGTAATTATCTAGCAGGTGGTTGGCAATCCTGCCGTTGCGTGCATGCTGTCGCTGGCGTGCCGCCTCTACCCGTGAGCGAACCGCGTTGCTGGATTCGCCACGGCTCCCAGCGTGGGAGAGCAACTCCTCCTGCGGCAGGCTGGGTACCTGCAGTTGGATATCGATGCGATCCAGCAGCGGTCCGGAGACGCGGCCTCGGTAGCGGGCCACTGCCTCGGCCGAGCAGTGGCAGCGTCCTGAGGGATGTCCCAGCCAGCCGCAGGGGCAGGGGTTCATCGCCGCGATCAGCTGGAAGCAGGCCGGAAAGCGGGCCTGGCGGGCGGCCCGCGAGATAACGATGTGACCCGACTCCAGCGGCTCGCGCAGCACCTCCAGCACCCGGCGATCGAACTCCGGCAGTTCGTCGAGAAACAGCACGCCGTTGTGCGCCAGGGAGATCTCACCGGGGCGGGGATGGCTGCCACCACCCACCAGGGCGACACCGGAGGCGGTGTGGTGCGGGCTGCGAAAGGGGCGGTACCCCCAGTCGCCCGGGTCGAATCCGGGATCGCTGATGGAGGCGAGGGCTGCCGACTCCAGCGCCTCACTCTCGCTCATGCGCGGCAGGATGCCGGGCAGGCGTGCGGCGAGCATGGTCTTGCCACTGCCAGGCGGGCCTACCATTAACATCGAGTGACCCCCTGCGGCCGCCACCTCCAGGGCTCGGCGGGCCTGGTGCTGGCCGCGTACCTCGGCCAGGTCAGGTTGTACAGCGGTTTTTTCCGCTGGCGGCCGGGGCTCCTGCAGGGCCAGGGGCTGTTGCCCGTGCAGGTGGGCGCACACCTCAAGCAGGTGTTCTGCAGCACGCACCTCCACCCCCTCGACCAGTGAGGCCTCGGCGGCGTTGGCCAGTGGTAGCACCAGGGTGCGACCCTGCTCACGGGCCTGCAGTGCATGCGGCAGCACCCCACGCACCGGCCGTAGCGCACCGGAGAGGGCCAGCTCGCCGAGAAATTCGTAACGGTCCAGTTCTGCCATCGGCAGTTGACCGGAGGCGGCCAGCAGGCCGATGGCGATGGCCAGGTCGAAGCGGGCCCCCTCCTTGGGTAGATCGGCGGGGGCGAGATTGATGGTAATGCGCCGGGCGGGGAACTCGAAGCGGGCGTTGAGCAGGGCGCCGCGTACCCGGTCCTTGCTCTCCTTCACCGCCGCCTCGGGCAGGCCGACGATGGAGAGGGCAGGCAGGCCATTGGCCAGGTGCACCTCGATAGTGACCTCCGGCGCCTGAATGCCGACCGCGGCGCGGCTGTGAACAACGGCGAGTGACATGGCCTTCATCCCTGAATGCGAAACTCTGTAATGAGTATAGATTCGATATCAGGGAATGGCAGAGTTGCTGCGTTAGGGGGCGTTGCGGCAGTTGTGTGGGCGGTATTTATTGACCAGGGTGCCGTGGGTACAGTCCCATAGCATGCGGTTATTCACCGCATCGAGGACGGGAACAAAAATGAGGGTGTTGTTTTCACCAAGGGCGCCAACGGCCGCACTATCGTAGGTGATGTGTATCGCACCGGGCGGCGTGTCGGTAATCTCGATTCGATGGACCCAGTGGCTCTGGTAGGCATCGGGGGCCGCGATGCCTGCCTGTTCGTTATTGGTGGGAAGCTGATTGTTGCCCAGGTAATACTCCATGATCCCATGCTTCGCCGGGCCGATGAGGCCAATCCCCTCAACGATCTTGGCGCGTATCGTGTAGTTTCGATAGAAGGGGTAGGAGATCATAATCAGCAGGCTGACGATAAACAGCACCAGAAGAAGTTCCAGCATGCTGAAGCCGAACTGATGGCGCAGGCCACGCATCCTACTCTTCTCCCCTGGTCTGGGTGTTTTCGGTCTCGAAATAGGCCAGGTAACGAAGGAGTTCATCGGCATGGGGTGAGGCGGGATGCTCCGCTTCGATCAGCTCACGCAGCCGTTCGGCACTGGCCTTGGCCCCCTCGATCTGGCCGTGGAAATGATCGACCGCCTCGTTGACTACATCCGATACCTCCATGAAGTAGTCGTCCTTGCGCAGCGCCACGTGGATGTTCAGGTCACCATCGGCAAAGCGCTTGATGTTGCGCTCCAGGGCGTAGATGGGGCCGGCAATGCGAAAGCTGAGGCGGCGGCTGATGAGGTAGATGCCTCCCAGGGCAAACAGCTCAAGTACGGCGATTATGGCTGCCAGGGCCACATCCGGGTCGGCGAAGGCACCAAGGTAGTCGGGTAGCACGTAGCTGAGGGTGATGAAGAGGTTCAGGGCGATGAAGCTGAGCAGCACGGTCTGCAGGATGATGCGGTGCTGGAAGTGGTTCTTGACGATGAGGGTATGGCGATGCTCGGACATGGTTTTATGGTTCTCTCCTTACTTATCTAACTATAGACGCGTGTGCGGTGTTTGTCAGAGTTATGCACGAACGTTGCACAAGAAGTAAGTAACCAAACTCTTTACTGCGACATTGCTATGAAATGTGAACTGTGTCACAGTTTAGGTGTGATGGAGGTACGTACACTCGATAGCGTGGATTACCACCAATAATTCCACCGCGTTTTGAAAAGGGCACGCCCGTACGAAAGTCGGGTTCGCAAAGTCACCGGTCTAAGGGGGGACTCCCCTACGACAGCGGGGCCGCCAGAACGGGAAACCGCGCCACGTCGCGGTCCTGAAGGGATGCAAGCAGAGACTGGACTGCCGTTACGCCAAATTAATACATTGGCGGGCGGAGCGACTCTGCATCAAGCATGAAAGCTGCCGTTTTGCCGATAGCTCCGATATCGGTGACTCCCTGCTTCCGGGGGCGTGGACGTCGATCGACGTCTCTCCCTTCAAACGCCGAACGACTCGTTAGCAGGGGGATAGACCATGAATGCTGCCACGTCCTTGGAGAGCGATGCCCGTACCGCGGGGGTCGACTATTTCGAACCGGACCACTATCTGTTGGGTACGCTGCGCCGCGCTGTGGCGAATCAGCAGGATATCTATATCGAGGCCGGACAGCATGGTGAGTTGCTGCTGCTGAGCAGTCGTGGCGAGTATCACTCCACGCACAACGAACCAAGCCAGCTGCTGACGCTAGCCCCCTCCGAGGTGAAGGTGACCACCCTCGATGGGAATAAGGCCGAAATGTTCGCCTCAGGGCGGGTGGGGCGTAATATCGACGAGCTACTATGGCAGGCTGCCTACTACGCCTCAGAGGGGCGGATGATGAGCGGCATCTACCGTGATGATGTGGTTGAGCTGGAATACTGGCCCAACTTCAGCCGCCTTCCCCACACCAGCAACAGCATGCGCATCGCCGCCCTGCTCTCGCGCCACCCCACCTCCATCCATTTCGCCACCCGCCTGCTGAAGGTGGATCAGGCCGAGATGTTCCAGTTCTACAGTGCCGCGCGTGCCGCAGGTTTTGCCCGGGCCATCAACCGCAAGGTGGAGGAGCCGAAGTTGCAACCGCACCGCAACCAGACCCTGCTTTCCTCGCTGTTGAAGAAGATTGCCGGACTCTAGGGGGCGGACATGGAACACAAAATTATTTTTACCGGCCCGGTCGGCGCCGGCAAGACCACTGCCATCGGCAGCATTAGCGATATCCCCGTGGTGCAGACCGAGGCCAAGGCCAGTGATGAGGTGGCCCAGCGCAAGGCCAGCACTACCGTGGCCATGGACTACGGCACCCTGGGCCTGGACGGTGGCGCCAAGATCCATCTCTACGGTACCCCTGGGCAGGAGCGTTTCAGCTTTATGTGGGAGATCCTCACCATTGGTGGCCTGGGTCTGGTGCTGATGATCGACAACGCCCGCGAAGACCCGCTGGCCGATCTGGAGTTCTATCTCAACGCCTTCAAGGGGTTTATCGACCGCAGTGCGGTGGTGATCGGGGTTACCCGTATGGACGAGCAGCCGCGCCCCGGTCTCTACACCTTCCACACCCGCCTCAAGGAGCTGGGTGTACGTGCGCCGGTCTTCGAGGTGGATGCCCGCGAGCGTGATGACGTCAAGGTGTTGCTGCAGGGGCTGCTGGCCCTGCTCGACCCCGGCGTACGTCGCTAGGTAGCACGAAGATGACAGATCACGAGGCACTGCTTTCACTGCACGGTTTCGGCGTGGCCTTCGGCGAGAAGGTGGTGCTGGCCGGCGTTGATATGGCGGTGAAGGAGCGCGAGGTAACGGTGCTGCTGGGGCCTAGCGGCACCGGTAAATCCACCCTGCTACGCACCCTGGCTGGATTCAATGATGCCAACCCCAACCTGCGGGTGTGGGGCGAGGCGAGTTTTGAGGGACGACCGGTGGCCGAGGGCGAAGCACCGGCACTGGTATCGCAGAGCGCACGCCTGATGATGGCCAGCGTGCTGGAGAACATCGTTCAGGACCTGCCGGAACGACGTTCGCTGAACCAGGGACAGCAGCGTGAACTGGCCTTGCGCCTGCTGGAGAGTGCAGGCCTCGATGAGTTGTGCGAGCGCCTGGATGAGCCGGTGATCAATCTCACTCTGGCGCAGCAACGGCACCTGGCGATCATGCGCCAGGCCGCAACCGGCACCCGCCTGCTGTGCATGGACGAACCGACCACCGGCCTGGACGACGAGGAGGCGATACGCCTGCTGGACTACATCGCCGCCGAAAGCCGTAACCGCGCCATGCTGGTAGTGCTGCACAACCAGGCCCACGCCCGCCACCTGGGCGGGACCACCCTGTTGCTGGCCGGTGGCGTGGTACAGGAGAGTGCGCCCAGCGACGAGTTTTTCTCGACGCCGAGCAGCGAGGCGGCCCGGAGTTTTCTCCGCACCGGCTCCTGCGCCCTGCCCTCGCCGGGTTGCGACCCCGAGGTGCTGGACCCCCAGGCGCCGGCGCCGGCGCCGCTGCCCAAGGAGGCGCGTGACTATGTCAGCGACAGCTTCGGCCCTCGCGGTTTCCTGTGGCTGAAGAAGGGGCGGCTGGCCGGTACCCCGCGCCCGGGCATCGTCCAGGACATCAAGTACGATCTGGACGCCCTGAAGCGGGTGGGCGTGACCTGCCTGGTCAGCCTTACCGAGCGTGCCCCGGACGTGGAGGAGTATCGCCAGTACGGTATCGACAACATCTGGTCGGCGATACCGGACATGGCCGCCCCCTCCATCACCCAGGCCGCCGGCCTGTGTAAACAGATTGAACGACGCCTGCACGATGATGAGGTACTGGCAATCCACTGTCGCGCCGGGCTCGGGCGCACCGGCACCCTGTTGGCCTCCTATCTCATCTGGGAGGGCGAGGAGGCGCTGAGCGCACTGGAGTCGGTACGTCGGGTGGAGCCGCGCTGGATCCAGTCCGATGAGCAGGTCGCCTTCCTGGAAAGATTCGCAAAAGCGGTAAACGAGCGCTCGGCAAGAGAGTGAGCGCATTACTATCAACAACACATCAGTCAATAAACCCTAGAGAGGTATAAACATGTCCAATCTCGATAACGCCCTGCAAGAGGCCATTACCACCATCCCCGAGTGCGTCGCCGGCGGTTATGTCGACCTGAGCAGCGGCATGCTGCTGGGCATCAAGACCGTGGACTCCCACCCGGAGGAGGTGCTGGAGCTGCTGGCCGCGGCGACTGCCGACCTGTTCCAGGGCTCCAACGTCGTGACCATCGAAAACATGTTCAAAAAGTCGCGTGGCCTGCCGATGGATGACTACCACTACTTCAAGGAGATGATCGTCAACAGCGACAACCTGATCCACATCTTCATGCGTGGTAAAACCAACCAGGACCACGTGGTGACCTTCGTCTGCCGCAAGTCTGCTAATCTGGGCATGGTGCTGACCAAGGCGCGCTCCTCGCTGCCGGTGATCGAGGCAGCGCTGTAAGGCGCATGTTTCACGGCACGGTCACCGCCTTATTGAGGGCGGTGGCCGTTCGTCGTATGGAGTAATAAAAAAATGAATATGAACGATAACACCCATCCATCTGCCAGCCAGACACGCTCGATACTGCGAGAGCTCAATGCCTCGTCCAAGGATATCGAGGCCTCGGCGGCGATCACCACCGACGGTTTTATCATTGGCTCGGTGCTTGATAGCGGTGTCGACGAGGATCGCTTCGCGGCGATGTGTGCCTCGTTGCTGGCACTGGCCGGCCAGGCGGCCAGCGAGATCTCCCTCGGGCAGATGAAGCAGGTGATTATCGACGGTGCCACTGGCCTGATGATTCTGGCCTATGCCGGCGAGGACGCGGTGCTGGCGGTGGCCTCCAAGCCGACGGTCAATCTCGGCATGGTGATCATCGAGGCGCGCAAGAGCGCGACGCGAATTAAGGAGCTGCTGGAGCAGCAGGCCTAGGGGGCAGAGCCGATGCCAACCATCAACTATCGCGGTGAGAGCTACGAGTGTCGCGAGGGTGAGACGCTGCTCGACGCCATGTTGCGCCAGGGCGTGGAGTTTCCCTTCTCCTGCCGTCACGGTATCTGCCATGCCTGTATCCACTACGCCGAGAGCGGTGAGCTGGACGAGGCCTCGCAGCACGGGCTAAGCGACGAGCAGCGAGAGCTGCGCCTGTTTCTTCCCTGCCGCTGCAAGCCGAGCGGGGATATGCGGGTCGAACCGGCCGAGCAGGCCCGTGCAGCACGAACACCTGCGGCCGAGGAGGCGACGCGCCCCGAGCCCGACCCTGAGCTGTGGCAGGCCCTGGATGAGGGACCGCGGATGTTCCAGGTGCTGGAGAGCTTCTACTCCCGGGTGTTCGCCGATGAGCGTCTCTCACCCTTTTTCCACGGGGTGACCCAGCAGCGTGCCGTCGAAAAGCAGTTTCTGTTCATGCGCCAGTTGATCACCGGCGAGAAGGTCTATTTTGGCGATCGCCCACGCAACGCCCACCACTGGATGGTGATCTCCGACGAGCTGTTCGATTATCGCGGTGATCTGATGCGCGAGAGTTTGCGCCAGCACGGCCTGGATGAGCAGTGCGTGCAGCGGTGGATGGCGCTGGAGGAGCGCTTCCGTGGCGATATCGTTAAGGATGCGCCAATTAAGCGCAAAATGGGTGATGTGGAACTGCCACTGGATGGCTACGACGAAATAGAGCTGGATATCGGCTCACTGTGTGA
>JBFFRO010000050.1:0-9264 GCA_041572995.1 Thiohalomonadaceae bacterium | reverse complement strand
GCAACCGCTGTAGTCACCCTCTTTGGCCTCGCCGCCACCGGGCTTGGTGAGGACATAGCGGGCCGGACGCAAACCGTTCCGGTCCAGGGTACAGGCGGCGTAGCGACCGTCGGTCAGCACGATGCCGGCCGGGCCATCCCACGGCTCCATGTGCATGGAGTTGTACTCGTAGAAGGCACGCAGCTTGGGATCCATGTCGGTGACGTTCTGCCACGCCGGCGGCACCAGCAGGCGCATGGCACGGAACACATCCACACCACCGGCCATCAGCGCCTCGAGCATGTTGTCCATGCTGGAGGAGTCGGAGCCCTCCATCGACACCCAGGGACGCACCGCGTCCATGTCCGGGATCTTGTCGGTGGAGAAGGTGTAGGAGCGCGCGCGGGCCCAGTTGCGGTTACCGCGCACGGTGTTGATCTCACCGTTGTGGGCCAGGTAGCGGAAGGGCTGGGCCAGGCGCCACTGCGGCAGGGTGTTGGTGGCGAAGCGCTGGTGGAAGACGCAAATGGCGGTCTCCATGCGCTCGTCGCTCAGGTCGGGGTAGAAGACCGGCAGGAACTCCGGCATCACCATACCCTTATAAGAGAGCACCTTGGTGGAGAGGCTGGGCACGTAGAAGGCGGCATCGCCGGCCTCCTCGCGCGCCTTCTCGGCGCGGCGACGGGCGACGTAGAGGCGCACCTCAAACTCCACCGGGTCCATACCGGCCGGCAGGTTGACGAAGGCCTGCTCGATGCCCGGCTGGGTGGCCTTGGCGGCCTCACCACAGGCGGAGCTGTCGGTGGGCACCACGCGCCAGCCGGCAATGCTCAGGCCCTCGGCCTTGAGGCCCTCGGTCAGCGCCTGGCGGCCAGCCTCGGCCTCGGCCTCGTCGCGGGAGAGGAAGACCACGCCCACGCCGAAGCCGTCGGCCAGCTCGATGCCGGCCTCGCTGGCCACGGCCTTGAGGAAGCCTTCGGGCTTTTTGATCAGCAGGCCACAGCCGTCGCCGGTCTTGCCGTCGGCAGCGATGGCGCCACGGTGGGTCATGCGGCCGAGGGCCTCAATGGCGGTGGTCACCAGCCAGTGGCTGGGCGCTCCATCCATATGGGCCATCAGGCCGAAGCCGCAGTTGTCCTTTTCAAAGGAGGGGCTGTAGAGCCCTGGTGCTTTCTTCTGTTCGCTCACGGTTCGTTCGCTACTTAATAAGGTTGTATCGAGACGGGCGGCAAGCCGCCCATCCTAGAATCAGGCTGAAAAAAGGCACGACAGTATATAGGGAGGTGGGGGTGTGTTCAATCCGCGACGGCCGAATGGTGGCCGCGGCGGCCGAACATCGCTGATCCGGTGCGGTTCTGCACCAATAGTGGGCGTAAACGGGGAGTTTAGCGGCTGGAGCGGCTCATCTCATCCTGCAGCGAGGCAAAACTTCGGCTCCAGGGGCCGGCACTGCGTAGGGCCTGGGGCAGCTGCTCGATGGCACGGCGGGCACTGTCCTTGTCGGCATACACCCCGGCGACCAGCAGGTACCAGGGGCGGCCGTTGCGGCGAGTAGTGACCACCGCAAAGTCACCGGCAGCACCGGCCTTCGCGGCCACATCATCCAGCCCGGCACGCTCGGCGGCGGCGGCCAGCTGCACGGTCATTGCCCCCGGATCCTGGCTCCAGACCCAGGCCTCGTCGCGCACGCTGCCAGGCTTGATGCGGCTGCTGGCCGCGCTCGAAGCGGCGGGCAGGGCCTGCTGCACCGAGGCGAAGCTGCGCGGCCAGGGGCCGCCATCGCGCACCGCCCTGGGCAGGCGCTGAATCGCGGCGTCGGCACTGGCCCGGTCCGCATAATCGCCCTGCACCAGGAT
Organism: Thiohalomonadaceae bacterium; assembly: GCA_041572995.1. Taxonomy (GTDB): domain Bacteria; phylum Pseudomonadota; class Gammaproteobacteria; order Thiohalomonadales; family Thiohalomonadaceae; genus JBFFSW01. The sequence continues at coordinate 7,429 of JBFFRO010000050.1, read as the reverse complement.
GTGCAGTGACTTACCATCACGCACAGCGGTGTAGCTGGCCAGCGGTCCTGGGATAGCATGGCGCTTGGCGAACTGTGCTGGTCCTGCCGCATCGGCCGTCGCCAACAGCTGCAGCGCCAGGTGCTTGGGGTTACGCCCGCGCAACCAGGCATCACCCTGAAGTCCTACGGGGGCAGCCGAGACCGTCGGTGCCTTCGCCGGGGTCGGGGCAGCCGGGGGAGTGACACTGGGGGCGGCGACCACGGGCGGCTTCGGCGCCGCTGGCGGACTCACCTCTGGCCGCTCGACGGCGGGCGCTTGCGGCTCACTGGGCTCGGGCATCGTGACAGGGGTGGGCTCAACAGGGGCCGGGGCCTCCTCGGGCTCCTGCACCTTGAAGCGGAAGATATTGGAGCGCTTGCCCTCGGGGGTGGTCAACTGCACCGCCCAGTTGTTGGCTCGGGCACCGGTAAGCAGGCGCAGCTCCACGCGTCCCTGGTTGATGACCTCGATACGCTCGGGCTCCAACGCCTTGGTCTTGCCGGCCCAGGCCACCGACACGCGGCTACCAGAAATAAAGCCCTCGCCCACCAGTGCCAGCACCTGCTCCTCGTTGCTGCCGTAGAGCGGCATCGGCTCGATGCGCTCGATGCGCGGACGTGGTGCGACCTTCTCGGGCTCCGCCTCTGCCTCTGCCTCGGGCTTCTCCTCCGGCACGGCGGCCTCGGCCACCACCATGGGTTCCGACTCTGCTTCGCTGGCAATGGGCTCGATGGCAGGGGGCGGCGGCAACTCGATTGGGGCGCCGGGCGCGGCGGCGTTCATCACCGGCTCGACACTCTCAGCTGCGGTCACCTCGGACTCCTCTTCGGCAACCTCGGCCTCGGGCACCGGCTCTGGCGGCAACTCCATGGCCGGCCCGGGCAGCTCGGTGATCATCGGCCCGAGCTGGGCCGGGGCGGACTCCACCGCACGAGCCGGCAACTCGGCAGCCCCAGCACTGGAGATGATCCCCGTACCGCCACAGGTGATCTGTACGCTCTCGCCACCGCGAATCACCATGGCCACGGAGCTTTCGCCGCCCCCCTGGCCCATACGCACAATGGGACGCTCGTCGACCTGGCCGGCCACTGGCTCATCACCGGCACGGTGCGTAAGGCGCTCCTCCAGTCCCACCAGTGCCACCACCACGGCCGCCGCCGCGGCGCCGAACTTCAGGGCGTTACGTGAGGTGACCAGCAGGCCACCGCTGTGCGAGGCCGTGCCGCTCTGCTCGCTCAGCGCCTGGTGGGCGTGGATGTTGATCTGTCCGGGCAGGCCGCCCGAGTGCTTGTGAATGCGCTTGACCTGCTTGGGGTTCAGGAGTTCGGGGCCGCTATAGCCAGCCGCCGCCAGGCGATGAGCGATATAGGCCCCGGTTCCCTCCAGGTCGAACGGCGCCAGGTCGATGCGGTGCGGCTCGGGCAGGGCGCTAAAGCGCTCCCCGGCGAGGCGCTCTGTCAGCGCCGGTTCACCCGCCATCACCACCCGTACCAGACGCCCGTGCTCGCCCTCCAGCAGGGCCAGATGGGAGATGATCTCCAGTGCTTCATCGCTCAACAGCTGGGCATCATCGACCACCAGCACCGCGGTGTGTTCTTCGGCCAGCTCACTGAGGTGCTCCTGCAAGGCGCCCAGCAACTCGTCAGGCGCCAGGGCATCCATGCGCAGCTTGAAGCAGCGGGCGATCTGCATGAACAGGTTGCCGGCATCATCGCCCTCAACCCCCTGCAGGTGGCAGGTGAGCCAGTGCTCCTCGGCACGCGCCAGGTAGCGTTCCAGCAGGGCGCTCTTGCCGACCTGGCTGTCGCCGATCAGCAGTAGCAGCTCTTCGCTGTACTGGGTGAGGTGCTGGAGCATGTCCAGCGCCTGCTCGCGCTGGTGGTCGGCATAGAAGGCTCCCTCTGCCGGGGTGGCCGAGAAGGGGGCGCTACGCAGGTGATAGAGGGACTGGTAGGGTGCGGAGGCGGTGGGGTCCTTCTTAAGCGCGGCCACGCCGAGCATCACGCACCCTCCCCGAGATAGAGCTCGCCCTGGGCGAACATGACCTGGTAACCACGCTGAATTTGGGAGTCGCGAACCTTGAGCATGGCCTGAAGGGCCTGCTCACGGCTGTCGAAATGTTCGCGCACCACTCGGCCTGACGCGCCTTGGAAACCCCACTCCTTCACGAGGTTCCACCCCTCCAGCAGGTCTTGTTGCAAATGGAGATGGTAGTAGCGCGGCGGCCGATCCGGAGACGCGGGTGTCTGCATATAGATGCGCATATTCCGCTGACTGCTCGCTGAAACCCTGTTGCCGTCCGCACTGCTTATCGTTCGTTATCCGCGGCCCAATTCGGGGTCGGGGCATTTTCGCAAGTATGCACAATATCTAGAGATCTGTCCACACGCGAGACACCAGATATCAGGTTAAGACATCCGCTTTGAACAGTCGCTGATACTCCAAAATGGCATAGCGATCGGTCATCCCGGCGATGTAGTCGGCCACCGCCCGGGCGCTGCCCGCATCGCCCCCCTCGGCACGCAGGCGCTCGGCATTGGCCTGGTGCTCGGGGGGGAGCAGACGCGGGTCAGAAAAGAGGGCGTCGAAGAGCTCGCCGACCATGTGCCTGGCCTTGCTGCTCATGCGGTGCACCCGGTAGTGCTGGTAGAGGCGCTTGCGCAGGAAGCGCTTGAGCTGGTGGTGCTGTTCGGCCATCTCCTCGCTGAAGCGAATCAACGGCTCATGCTGTTCACGCACCGCATCGATGGAGTCGGGGGCGGCCTCGGCAATGGCCGTGCGACTGGCCTCCATCAGGTCGATCATCTGGCGATTGATCATGCGGCGGATGATCTCGTGGGTCAGGCGCTTGCGGTCCAGATCCGGATACTCATCGCACACCGTGCGATACTGGACCTCAAACAGCGGCACCTCGCAGAGCTGCTCAAGCGTGATAAAGCCGGCACGCAGGCCATCATCCACATCGTGGTTGTTGTAGGCGATGGCATCGACCAGGTTGGCCAATTGCGCCTCCAGTCCCGGCTGCTTTCCAGTAAGGAAGCGCTCACCCACATCACCCAGGCGCTCGGCATTTTCACGCGAGCAGTGCTTGAGGATCCCCTCTCTGCTCTCGAAGGTAAGGTTAAGACCGTTGAAGCCGGCATAGCGCTCCTCCAGCTCATCCACCACCCGTAGTGACTGCAGGTTGTGCTCGAAGCCGCCGTAGTCGCGCATCTTCTCGTGCAGGGCATCCTGACCGGCATGGCCGAAGGGGGTGTGGCCCAGATCGTGGGCCAGACAGATCGCCTCGCTCAGCGCCTCATTGAGGCCGAGGGCCTGGGCGGCGATGCGCCCCAGCTGGGCCACCTCGATGGAGTGGGTAAGGCGGGTGCGGAACATGTCGCCTTCGTGATTGACGAAGACCTGGGTCTTGTACTCCAGCCGACGGAAGGCACCGGAGTGAACGATACGGTCACGGTCGCGCTGGTATTCGCTGCGATAGGAGGGGGCGGCCTCCGGGTGACGACGACCGCGGCTGCGCTCGTCGGAGGCGGCGTAGGGGGCAAGTTCCGACATCTCCCCCGCTCCTCAGCCCTGGGCCAGATGCTTGTCGAGGCAGCGGCGCAAGAGATCCAGGTCCACCTGCTCGGCGATGACGCTTTCCCCCAGCGCCTTCATCAGTACCAGTCGCAGGCGACCATCCAGCACCTTCTTGTCCACCGCCATCAGGCCCATGAACTGCTCGCCATCCATCGTCGTCGGCGCCTTCACCGGCAGCCCGGCGGCGGCAATGAGCGCGCGGCAGCGTTCCACTGCTTCATCATCGATCCAACCCAGGTCACGCGAGAGTTCAGCGGCCAGCACCATGCCCGCGGCCACCGCCTCACCGTGCAACCACTCGCCGTAGCCCATGCCGGTCTCGATGGCGTGGCCAAAGGTGTGGCCGAGGTTGAGCAGTGCGCGCACCCCGCCCTCGCGCTCATCAGCGGCCACCACCGCGGCCTTGTCGGCGCAGGAGCGCTCAATGGCGTAGGCCAGGGCCTCACTCTCACGCGCCAACAGCGCGGGCATGTTGGACTCCAGCCAGGCGAGGAACTCCAGGTCGTTGATCAGACCGTACTTGATCACCTCGGCGATACCGGCGGCCAGCTGGCGCTCGTCCAGGGTGTTCAGGGTATCGGTGTCGGCGATCACGCAGTTGGGCTGGTGAAAGGCACCGATCATGTTCTTGCCCAGGGGATGGTTAACGCCGGTCTTGCCTCCCACCGAGGAGTCCACCTGCGAGAGCAGGGTGGTGGGAATTTGAATGAAATCGACGCCACGCTGGTAACTGGCGGCGGCAAAGCCGGTCATATCGCCCACCACCCCGCCGCCGAGGGCGACCAGGGTGCAGCGGCGATCAAAGCGCTCGCCGAGCAGGCCGTCATAGATGCGGTTGAGCACCTCAAGGTTCTTATACTGTTCACCGTCTGGGAGGATGACGCTGGCGGTCTTGAAGCCGCTCAGGGAGGCGAGGGTCTGCTCCAGGTAGAGCGGGGCCACGGTCTCGTTGCTGACCACCATCACCTGGGTGCCGCGAATATGCGGGGCGATCAGCTCCGCCTGGCCCAGCAGGCCCTTGCCGATATAGATGGGATAGGAGCGTTCGCCCAGGTCGACGTGCAGTGTCTTCATATCTCCGCCACTAGTGCTGCATATGGCGGCAAACTATACCCGATCTGCGGGAACAAGTCCCCGTTCACTCCTGCTCTAGCTGGCGTGTGATCTCCTTGATCACACCCTTGAGCGATCGCTGTTCGGTGTTGATGATGATGTCCGCCGTCTCGCGATAAAGCGGCTCACGTTCGGCCATCAAGGCCTCAAGCTTGGCGCGCGGGTCCTCGGTCTGTAGCAGGGGACGATTCTTATCACGGGCAGTGCGCTTGAGCAGCTGTTCGATGGAGGCCTGCAGGTAGACCACCGTGCCGCGCTCCTTGAGGTGGCGGCGGTTCTCCTTGGCCAGCACCGCGCCGCCACCGGTGGCCAGCACCAGGCCCTCCCTGGCACTCAGCTCGTCGATCATCTCGCGCTCACGACGGCGGAAACCCTCCTCCCCTTCGACATCAAAGATCCAGGGGATGCTGGCGCCGGTACGTTCGACGATCTCGTGGTCACTGTCCTTGAAGGTAAGCCCAAGCGCATTGGCCAGTTGCTTACCGATAGTGGTCTTGCCGGCCCCCATGGGGCCGACAAGAAAGACATTACCTTTCATGAATGATCATGCAGGCTTTTGGCAAGCTGAGCGGAAGGGTATAAAACACACTCTCTCACAACCATTCTCGCAGCGTCCGGCTTATTCGCCACTGACTTCACTCAGTCCAGCTCGACACGAGTCCCCTGCTTGAGGATTCTCGGCGTAACGAAGATCAGCAGCTCGGCCTTATCATCAACCTTGGTGGTGCTGCGGAACAGCGCGCCCAGGAACGGGATATCTCCCAGCAGCGGCACCTTGCTCTCATTCTCCGAGCGTTCCTGCTCGTAGATGCCACCAAGCACCACGGTATCACCGTTATCAACCAGCACCTGGGTGTTCACCTCGCGGGTGTTAATGCTGGGAATACCGTTGAGGATATCGCCCACACTATCCTTGTTGACCTTCAGGTCCATCACCACCCGGTCATCCGGAGTGATCTGTGGGGTCACGCTCAGACTCAGCACCGCCTTCTTGAAGGAGATGGTCGCAGCACCGGCGGTGCTCGCTTCCCAGTAGGGGATCTCGACACCCTGCTCAATCAGGGCCTGGTGCTGGTTGGAGGTAATAACACGCGGATTGGAGATGACCTCTCCGCGGCCCTCCTGCTGCAAGGCAGAGAGCTCCAAGTCGACCAGGTAGTCTCCGCCGAGCACCGCCAGGGCAAGCTGACCGGCTGGCGACACTACCGGCAAGTCAACGTTCAGACGGTCAGAGACACCGCCGGTACCAGTCGGAAGTGCAACGGGAAAGTAGGAACCGGTGTTTACCGCATTATCCAGCGCACTACTGACCATGGTGTCGGTCGCTTCCAGGCTACCAGAGGTACCGATGATGCCCTGGGGATCAATGCTGCCCACGCTGCTAGCACCGGTACGTACACCCAGACTTTTGGTGAAATCGTCATTGGCGATAACGATGCGCGACTCGATCAACACCTGTCGGACAGGAACATCCAAGCGCTTAATAAGGCGACGGATGTCAGACAGCTTTTCGTCGGTGTCGAGAATCATCAGGGTATTGGTACGCTCATCAAGGGTGACGTTGCCACGCTCGGAGAGCAGGCTGTTCTGTTCACCCTTCAGCAGTTCGGCGATATCCGCAGCCTTGGCATAGTTCACCTGGAAGAACTCGGTACGCAGCGGCGCCAGCTCCTCTTTCTGCTTCAGTGACTCAAGCTCCAGTTTTTCACGTGCGGCGATCTCCTCGTTGGGCGCGATCAGAACCACATCGCCGGTCTTGCGCATCCCCAGCCCCTTGGAGCGGAGGATGATATCCAACGCCTGATCCCAGGGGACATTCTTCAGGCGCAGGGTGATATTACCCTGCACCGAGTCGCTGGCGACGATGTTCAGCTGGGTGAAGTCAGCAATCAGCTGCAGCACTGCTCGTACTTCAATATTCTGGAAGTTCAGTGACAGTTTCTTTCCGGTGAACCCATGGCGCTCCTTATCCAGCTCCGCCTTGGCCTCGGGGGTGATCGGCTTGACCTCCAGGGTGAAGCGGTTGCCCGACTGGTAAGCCAGATGCTCGTAGCTACCTGTGGAGCGGATCACCATGCGTGTACCGGTATCGGTATGCATGGTGTCTACAGTGGTTACCGGAGTGGCGAAGTCAATCACATCCAGGCGACGGCGCAGTTCCTCCGGCAGGTCTAGGCCAATGAAATCAACGACGATGCGATCGCCCTTCTCCACCGTGTCGACCATGCTGTTGGGATCATCGAAAGTAACGATGACCCGCCCCTCACCGTCCTCGCCTCGGCGGAAGTCGATAGCTTCAATGCGACCAAGGGTGCTCTGCTGAGCAGCCGGTGCCCCACTGATGACCGTGCGGCTACCCTGCGCGGCGGCGCCATTTTGCAGGCTCAGGTAGATGGCGTTGCCGTCACTACGCACCTGGTAGGGAACGATACGTGCAAGATTTAGCACCACACGGGTGCGCTCCCCAGCTTCTACCGCACGCACCGAGCGGGCCATACCAGTATCAATAATCAGGCTGCGCTCGGCGAGATTGAGCTTGGTATTCGGCAGGTCGATCGAGATGCTGGCCGGGTCGTCGATGGTAAAGCTGCTCGGCTCGGGCGCAGGGCCACTAAGCGAGAGCTTTACCTGGACCTTCTCTCCGGGCAGGGTGCTGTACTCGATATTGTCCAGCGTCAACTCTGCTCTCGACTGCATAGGCAGCATGCCCAACAGG
>JBFFRO010000049.1:0-9297 GCA_041572995.1 Thiohalomonadaceae bacterium | reverse complement strand
GCCACCCGCGATGCCGACACGGTCGCCCGCCTGGGCGGCGACGAGTTTGCGGTGCTGCTCGAGCGCTGTCCCATGGAGCAGGCCCGTGAAATCGCCGATGCCCTGCGCCAGCGGGTCAAGGAGTTCCGCTTCGTCTGGGAGGACAAGAGTTTCGAAATCGGCGTCAGTATCGGCGCGGTGGCGATCAACCGCGACAGCGGCACTATCGAACACCTGCTCTCGGCCGCCGATGCCGCCTGCTATTTCGCCAAGGAGCAGGGGCGCAACCGGGTCTTCGTCTACAACCTTGAGGACGAGGTCTCTATCCAGCGACACGGCGAGATGAGCTGGGTGCACCGGATATCAGAGGCCTTCGAGGCGGAGCGCTTCTGCCTCAATGGCCAGCTCATCGCTCCCCTTGGTGGCGAGGATGAGTTGCCCCACTACGAGGTGCTGCTGCGCATGCGTAACGAGGAGGGCGCGCTGATCCCTCCGATGGCCTTTATCCCTGCCGCCGAGCGCTACAACCTCATGCCCACCATCGACCGCTGGGTGGTTCGCACCACCTTTGGTATGTTGCGCGAGGCCCAGGCCACGGCCGAGCTTCCGCCCATCGCCTGCTCCATCAACCTCTCCGGCCAGACCCTCACCGATGACCATTTCCTGGAGTTCGTCATCGAGTTGCTGGAGGAGAGCGGGCTCCCCCCCGAGTGCGTCTGCTTCGAGGTGACCGAGACCGCGGCCATTACCAATCTCACCCGGGCGATGAAGTTTATCGGTGAACTCAAGCGTCGCGGTTGCCGCTTCTCGCTGGATGACTTCGGCAGCGGCCTCTCCTCCTTCGGCTACCTCAAGAACCTGCCGGTGGACTTCATCAAGATCGACGGTGCTTTCGTTAAGGATATCCTCCGCGACGAGATCGACCTGGCCATGGTCGAGGCCATCCACCGCGTCGGTCATGTCATGCAGCTACGCACCATTGCCGAGTTTGTCGAAAACGATGCCATCGCCGACAAGCTGAGGGCGATCGGTATTAATTACGCCCAGGGCTATGGTGTGGCGCGACCGGAGCCCCTGGTCGATATTCTCAAGCGCTATAGCTGAACCATTCCCCCCATTGATAGGAGCGAGTTATGCGTATCCTTCACACCATGCTCCGCGTCGGTAACCTGCAACGCGCCATCGACTTCTACACCGAGGTGCTGGGTATGACACTGCTGCGGCAAAAGGATTATCCGGACGGTGAGTTCACCCTGGCCTTCCTCGGCTACGGCGATGAGTTGGCGAACACGGTGATCGAGCTGACCTATAACTGGGGCGTGGATAGCTACGAACTGGGCAGCGGTTACGGACACATCGCCATTGAGGTGGAGGATGTCTACCGGGCCACCGAGAGCATCCGCGAGCGCGGTGGCAAGGTGATCCGCGAGGCGGGGCCAATGAACGCCGGCAGCACCGTTATCGCCTTCGTTGAGGACCCGGACGGTTACCCTATCGAACTGATCGGCGCACGCTGACAGGTAGGCTCGGCCGCGGGGCCTGCGCGTAGGCCTTGGACAGGCGCTTGCGGCAGAGGCTGTGCTCGCTATGCAGGGCAGCCAGCATCGCCTTGGGTGCTGTGCCGTAGGCGCCGGTGTGGCAGTAGGGGATGGTGCTTAGCGACGGCGTGGTGTCGTCGGCAGCGGCCAGGGTAATGCCAAGGAGCAGGGTACTGAGCATGGCGCTCTCCTCCCGTGCTGGAGTGCTTAGCCCAAGTATAGCCCCTGTTTGCGGGCGTGCCGCTGCCCGTTATATCGATTGAATGCAGGCCAGGTAGGCGCGCTCGTCCGGCTCGCGGCCGCTCTGCTGCGCCTCCCACATAATGCGTCCCAGGCACTCCATCATGCGGTGTTCCACCGCGTGGGCATCGCCCAGTTTCATCATCAGCCCCTGGTAGGCCGCGCGCAGGCCGGCGGGGCGGTCGGTGGAGAGCTGCTCAAGGATGGCGATGTGCATACCCATGTGCAGAAAGGGATTGGAGTCGCCCGAGTCGGCATGCCACTCGCCGCCGATGGCGGCATCCTCGTCGGCCAGCAGGGGGTGGTACTCCGGGTGCTGTTCGATCACCCCGGCTACCTGGGCCTCCAGCCCCTCCAGCGTCTCACCGCGACGGCGCTTGGCCCAGGTAGTGACGTAGAAGCGGCGCAGTTCGTCGCGATTCTGTCCGAAGAGCATCTTTAGTCGATTACCTTCTGTTTGTACTCGCACAGGTCCTCAATGATGCAGGCGCCGCAGCGGGGCTTGCGTGCCACGCAGACGTAGCGGCCATGGAGGATCAGCCAGTGGTGGGCGTCGACCAGGAACTCCCTGGGGACGAATTTAAGCAGTTTTTTCTCCACCTCCAGCACGGTCTTGCCAGGGGCGATGCGGGTGCGATTAGAGACACGGAAAATGTGGGTATCCACCGCCATGGTGGGTTGACCGAAGGCGGTATTCAGTACCACGTTGGCGGTCTTGCGCCCAACCCCGGGCAGCGCCTCCAGCTCCTCGCGGGTCTGCGGCACCTCGCCCTCATGCTTGTCCAGCAGCATGCGGCAGGCCTTGATGATGTTGGCCGCCTTGGCGTTGAACAGGCCGATGGTCTTGATGTACTCCTTCAGCCCCTCTTCGCCCAGGTCAAAGATGGCCTGGGCGGTGTTGGCCACCGGGAAGAGTTTGGCGGTGGCCTTGTTGACCCCCTTGTCGGTGGCCTGGGCCGAAAGCGTCACCGCCACCAGCAGCTCGAAGGGGCTGGAGTAGTTGAGCTCGGTGACCGGTTTGGGGTTCTCCGCGCGCAGGCGGGCGAAGATTTCGTAGCGTTTGTCCTTGTTCATCGCAGGCGTCGTCGATACAGGGAGCCGCGATTATAACAAGGTCTGCCACGAGAATCGGCCGGGCCTATTCCCGCTCCTCTTCGTCGACCGGTGTTTTGGCGGAGGTCAGGTCACCGCGGGTGGTGTGGTACCACACATGGGGCTCGTTGCGCAGGATGTTACCGAGGGCATCCATATCCAGACAGGAGAGGTGGTTAATCGCCCCCACGCTGCCGTCATCCAGCTTCAGATCGATACACCCGGTGCGCTTGGCCATGTGCCAGTTGAGGGAGTGCTCGAGAACCTGTTTCCACATAAAAGACCCCTTTATTCGATCGCCTGTTGGATGGACTAAGTATAGTCCGTCCGCGATCAATATCAGGGGGAGGCTTCGCTCTCGGTGGCGGAGGTGGTGTCGACCTTTTGCAGCTGTCTGGAGGAGGCCTGGCGACGCTCGTCGATGACGTTCTTCAGCGCGATCAGCAGCCCCAGGCCGATAAAGGCGCCGGGTGGCAGGATGGCAGGGAGGAAGCCGCGGTAGTCATCGATCAGGGTGATGGTGAGCCAGTCGGCAGCGCTGCCGAACATCAGCTCGGCCTGGGCGAAGAGGGTACCGAAGCCGATCGCCTCGCGCATGCCGCCAAGCACCACCAGCACCAGGGCGAAGCCGACGCCCATGCTCAGGCCGTCGACCAGCGAGGGCAGCAGGCCGTTGCGCGAGGCGAAGGCCTCGGCACGGCCGAGGATGGCGCAGTTGGTGACGATCAGCGGGATGAAGATGCCGAGGATGTTGAACAGGTCGTGGAAGTAGGCGTTCATCACCAGCTCTACGGTGGTGACGAAGGAGGCGATCACCAGCACAAAGACCGGGATGCGGATCTCCTGGCGTACCCAGTTGCGGATCAGCGAGACGGTGAGGTTGGAGGCCAGCAGCACGGCGATGGTGGCCAGCCCCAGGCCGAGGCCGTTGATGGCGGTATTGGTGACCGCCAGCAGCGGGCAGAGGCCGAGGATCTGTACGAAGGCGACGTTGTTGTGCCAGAGGCCGTCGCTGGTGATCTGTCGATAATCACTCATGCTCTTCTCCGTGCCAGGGCTCGTGGTCGTCCTCGTCGGTCTCGACGATGGCCGGGGTGGCGAACAGGGTGTCGCGATGGTTGCGGTAGTAGAGCAGGCTGCGCTGCACCGCACCGACCACGGCACGCGGGGTGATGGTGGCGCCGGTGAACTGGTCGAAGCTGCCGCCGTCCTTCTTCACCGCCCAGCCCTCGGGGCCGGGGTTCTCCAGCGAGAGGCCGGCAAAGCCGAGGATCCAGTCAGAACGCTGGGCCTCGACCTTGTCGCCCAGGCCGGGGGTCTCGCGGTGGCGCAGCACGCGCACGCCGGAGAGGCTGCCATCGTAGTTGATTGCCACCAGCAGCTTGATCGCGCCGCTGTAGCCATCCGGTGCGCTGGGGGTCATCAGCACCGCCATCGGAGCATCCTCCAGGCGCGCGCGGTAGACATCCACCAGCCCCTTGCCCAGCTGCGCATCGCGCACCTCGATACGGTCGGTGTCCAGTTCATTATCGTGGATCGCCGGGTCGATCACCGCGTGGAAGCTGGCCAGCAGGGCCTCGCGCTCGTTCTCCTCGATGCGGTGCTCGGTCAGTTCATGGGTGAGGGTGACCATGCCGGTACCGACCACCGCGAAGGCGCCCAGCAGGGCGCCGCCGATGAGCATGTTTCGCCACGGCAGCATCTCAGGCCTCCCGTGAGCCGAACACCCGCGGGCGGGTGTAGTAGTCGATGGTGGGGGCGGCCATGTTCATCAGCAGCACCGAGAAGGCGACGCTGTCGGGGTAGCCGCCCCAGACGCGGATGATGTACTCCAGCAGGCCGATGCCGATGCCGAAGATGATACGACCGCGCGGGCTGGTGGCACCGCTGACCGGGTCGGTGGCGATGAAGAAGGCGCCGAACACCGCGCCGCCGGCGGCCAGGTGGAACAGCGGCGAGGCGTAGTGGCCCGGGTCGATAAGGTGGAACAGCGCAGCGATGGCGAACAGCGAGCCCAGCGCCGCCACCGGCACATGCCAGCTGATGACGCGCTTGAAGATGAGCCACAGTCCGCCGAGCAGGAACAGGCCGCAGGTGATCTCCCAGCCTTTGCCGCCGATGTGGCCGAAGACGGGGCTGTCGCCCACTACCGCCTCAACCGTCTGTCCCAGGCCGACCTGGGTCTTGAGGGTGTCCAGCGGGGTGGCCATGCTCATGGCGTCGATACCGCCGCTAATGGCTGGTTGCACCCCGGCAAAGACCCAGGCGAGGGTGTCGCCCAGGCCCATGGCCGCCTCGCGCAGCCCCTCGGGGCCGACCCAGGTGGTCATCTCCAGCGGGTAGGCGATGAGCAGTACCACGTAACCCACCATGGCCGGGTTGAAGGGGTTGTAGCCCAGGCCGCCGTAGAGCTGCTTGGCCAGGACGATGGCGATGAGGCCGCCGAGCACCGGCATCCAGAAGGGCAGCAGCGGCGGCAGGGCGATGCCGAGGATCAGGCCGGTGACCAGCGCCGAGCCATCCAGTAGTGCTGGCTTGATGGGGCGGCCGCGCAGCGCCAGCACTGCCGCCTCACCGACAAGACAGGCGGCGGTGACCAGCAGCAGGTTGAGCAGCACCCCCCAGCCAAACAGCCAGGTGTAGGCGGCGAAGGCGGGCAGCATGGCGTAGACCACCTGCAGCATCACCTTGTCCACCCGGTTGGGGGAGTGCTGGTAGGGGGAGGAGGGACGGGCGGCGATCATGGCTACTCCTGGGCCTCCGGCTCATCGGCCTTACTGGCCGCACGGCGGGCTTCGGCCTCGTCGACCTGCTTCTGCTGGGCCTCGGTGAGGTTCTCGGTGTTCTTCGGCTGGGCCGCCTCGCGCTTGGCCTTGGCCCGTTCCATCGCCGCCTGGATCGCCGCCTTCTTGGCGTCGTCATCGGCCGGCGGCTTCTCCAGCGCCTGGCCCGCCTCGCGGGCGGCGGCCTGCTCGGCGGCCTTCTTCTCCTCGCTCTTCTTCAGCGCGGCCTTTTTCTGCGCCAGCTTGGCGGCGCGCTCGGCCTTCTCTTGCTCCTGGCGCTCGACCCGTGCCTCGTGGCGCATGCGCGCGTGCTCGGCAGCGGCCTTCTCCCGCTCCTGGGCCCATATCTCGGTCTTGGCGAAGCGGTAGAAGTGCACCAGCGGCAGCTGTGAGGGACAGACATAGTCGCAGCAGCCGCACTCGATACAGTCGAAGAGGTGGAAGTCCTGAACCTTGTCGAACTCCTTGGCGCGGGCATGCCAGTAGAGCTGCTGCGGCAGCAGCTGGGCCGGGCAGACGCGGGCGCATTCGCCGCAGCGGATGCAGGCGCGGCTGGCAGCGGCGGGCTGGGGCTCCATGGCCAGCAGGCAGTTGCCGGTCTTCACCAGCGGCATGGCCTCGGGGGCCTCAAGCGGGATGCCCATCATCGGCCCGCCCATCAGCAGCGGCCCCTGGCCACCCTTGCGCCCGCCGGCGGCCTCCAGCAGCGCCTGCAGCGGGGTGCCGATGGGGGCGATGTAGTTGCCGGGCTGGGCAATATCGGGACCGGTGACGGTGACGATACGCTCGATCAGCGGCTCGCCGAGGACCACTGCATTGTGTACCGCGGCGGCAGTGGCGACGTTGTGGCAGACCACCCCCACATCCAGCGGCAGGCCGCCGGAGGGCACCTCCAGACCGGTGAGCACCTTGATCAGCTGCTTCTCGCCGCCGGCCGGGTAGCGGGTCGGCACCTGCACCAGCTCGATGGCACTCTCGCCGGCGGCCTCCAGCGCCTGCTTGAGGGCGGCGTAGGCCTGGGGCTTGTTGTCCTCGATGCCGATCACCGTCTCGCGGGCGTTGAGGGCGTGGCGCATGATGCGCGCACCGCTGATGATCGCCTCGGGGCTATGGCGCATCAGCATGTCGTCGCAGCTGATGTAGGGCTCACATTCGGCACCGTTGAGGATCAGGGTATCGATGGCGGTGCGTGCACCGGGGTTGAGCTTGATGAAGCTGGGGAAACCGGCACCACCGAGGCCGACGATGCCCGCCTCGCGGATGATGGCGCGCAGCGCATCGGTCTCCAGCTCCAGCGGCCGCTCGTGCGGGGTGCGCTCGCACCACTCGTTCTGGCCGTCGGAGTCGATGACGACACAGGGGGCCTTCAGCCCCGAGTGGTTGGGTACCGGGCGCTCCTCGATGGCGGCAACGGTGCCGGAGAGCGGCGCATGCACCGGGGCGCTGACGTGACCGTCGGCCTCGGCCAGCTTCTGCCCCTTGAGCACGCGCTCGCCCACCTTTATCAGCGGCTTGGCCGGCGCGCCGATGTGCTGCTGCAGCGGCAGGATCACCTGCGCCGGGGCCTCGATCGCCTGCAGCGGACGGGCGGTGGACTCGGCCTTGTGGCCCTCCAGGCGCATGCCGCCGGGGAAGCTGTGCAGCTGACGGCTCATGCGCGGCTCTCCTGTCCGGCGGCGGGGTAGGGCCACTTCCACTGGTCGGCACTGGTGTGTGCCGGCTCCATGCTGATGCAGTCCACCGGGCAGGGGGGCAGGCACAGCTCGCAGCCGGTGCACTCGGATTCAATCACGGTATGCATATGTTTGGCGGCGCCGAGGATGGCATCCACCGGGCAGGCCTGGATGCAGAGGGTGCAGCCGATGCAGGTCTGCTCGTCGATGAGCGCGACCCGCTTGCCCTTCTCCTCGCCCACCTCGTCATCCAGCGGCTTGGGGTCCACGCCCAGCAGGTCGGCCAGGGCACTGATGGTGTTCTCACCGCCGGGCGGGCAGCGGTTGATATCGGCCTCGCCGGCGGCCACCGCCTCGGCGTAGGGGCGGCAGCCGGCAAAGCCGCACTGGCCGCACTGGGTCTGCGGCAGCAGGGCATCCACCTTGTCCACCACCGGGTCGCTCTCCACCTTGAAGCGCACGGCGGCGAAGCCGAGCAGCAGGCCGAAGGTGGCGGCAAGCAGGGTCAGGGCAATCAGGGCGACCATTCAGGAATTAGCCTTTCACCAGTCCGGAGAAACCCATGAAGGCCATCGACATCAGCCCGGCGGTCACCAGGGCGATGGCCGGGCCGCGGAAGGCGGTGGGCACATCGGCGACGATGATGCGCTCGCGCATGGCAGCGAACAGTACCAGCACCAGGGAGAAGCCGACGGCGGCGCCAAAGCCGTAGACCGCCGACTGCAGGAAGCCGTGCTCGGCCTGCACGTTGAGCAGGGCCACGCCCAGCACCGCGCAGTTGGTGGTGATCAGCGGCAGGAAGATACCCAGCACCTGGTAGAGCAGCGGCGAGGTCTTGTGCACCACCATCTCGGTGAACTGCACCACCACCGCGATCACCAGGATGAAGGCGATGGTGCGCAGGTACTCCAGCCCCATCGGCGCCAGCATGTACTCGTTGACCAGGTAGGAGCAGACCGAGGAGAGGGTGAGCACGAAGGTGGTCGCCAGGCCCATGCCGGTGGCGGTCTCCAGCTTGCGCGAGACGCCCATGAACGGACACAGCCCCAGGAACTTCACCAGGACGAAGTTGTTCACCAGTACGGTGCTTACCAGGATGAGGGCGTATTCGGTCATGCGGCCTTTCGCGATGAGACTGAACAGTGTGTTGTGGATGCCGGCGCAGTGATTTGCAAGCCTCGCCGGGCTGATTCGCCATTCTATGACAAATGGGGCGAATATTTCACGTTCAATCAGTAATTAGCATAGAAGCATGCAGCATGACCCCCGGGCCGGTAGGCCCGTGCTGAGTAGGGGTATCAGCCCGGGGCTCAGGCGATGATCGCCAGCTCGGAGAGCGCCATGACCATAGTCACCAGCGCGATCAACGCCCACAGGGCGAGCGAGATGTAGTGACTGGCGATCGAGGCGGGCGGGCCGATGGGGATGTGGCGGGCGTGCATCACCAGGCGCACGGTGATGCCGTGGCCGGCGAAGTAGAGTAGCAGGGCCGCGCCGATCAGCGCCACGTGGGCCCACCACGGGCTGCCGATCACCAGCAGCAGCCCCGCCAGCGGCAGCGGCCAGAGGCTGAGAGCGCCCCAGATCGCCTCGCCGTGCATGTCGGCACGGACGCAGAGATCGGCCTCCTCGCTCTCCGGGGCCATGCCCAGGTGGGCCGGGGTGGGGGGCGAGTAGGCGCTGGCCAGCTGTCCCAGCCAGGCGATGAGGGTGGTGATGATGACGAGGACGCCCCAGAGCGGTTCCATACGTACCTCCCCGGTCTATCCGAGTTTGGGTTAGGGGGAGTTAAAGCCTAGCCCATGGAGCGGGGGGATCAATATCGCCGAGTGCTTGCAGGGTTATTCCGCCGCGCCACCGGCCAGGTGCGACCAGTGCAGGCCGGAGTAGGTGTTGGCGGCGGTGGCGCAGTGGTGAAGGGCGTAGTGCCAGGGCTCGGGCAGGCCGTGCTCCAGTAGGTAGAAATCCAGCTGCCGCTCCAGCTCCTCGCGG
>JBFFRO010000048.1:0-9383 GCA_041572995.1 Thiohalomonadaceae bacterium | reverse complement strand
GGCCATGCCGTCACCGGTGTTGATGTGGGCATTGGTGTTGGTGCGAAACAGCTGCCCGGCACCACCGGTAGCGATGAGGGTGGTCTTGGCCTCAATCAACAGCGGCTCGCCGCTCTCAATCTCCAGCACTAGGGCACCGAGAATCGAGCCTTGTGCATCGCGAATGAGGTCGATGGCGAAATACTCGTCAAAGAAGTGGGTACGCGCGCGGATATTCTGCTGATAGAGAGAATGGAGGATGGCGTGACCGGTGCGGTCCGCCGCGGCACAGGTGCGAGTGGCCTGCTCGCCGCCGAAGTCGCGGCTCTGGCCGCCGAAGGGGCGCTGATAGATACGCCCGTCCTCAAGCCGCGAAAAAGGCACACCCGCATGCTCCAACTCATACACTAGGTGGGCAGCGGCACGGCACATGTACTCAATGGCGTCCTGATCACCCAGGTAGTCGCTGCCCTTGATGGTGTCGTACATGTGCCAGTGCCAGTTGTCGGGCGTGACATTGCCCAGCGCGGCGTTGATCCCCCCCTGGGCGGCAACCGTATGCGAGCGGGTGGGAAATACCTTGGAGACCACCGCCACCGTCGCCTCGGCACGGGCCAGTTGCAGCGCCGCGCGCAGGCCGCCGCCACCGGCGCCGATCACCAGGGTATCGAAGCGTCGCGTACGCAGGCCGTTCACAGCGTCCACACGCCCAGCAGGATCTTCAGCATCCACAGCCCCATCAGGCTGAGGGCCGTCCCTACCAACGACAACGCCAGCAGGCGCAGCTGCGGACTGAAGCCGAGGTAGTCGAGGATCACATCACGCATCCCCACCCAGGCGTGCAATGACAGGGCAATGAAAAACAGTCCGCTGGGCGCCGCCACCCAACCCTCGGCAAAAAACGCACGCCACTGTGGATAATCGAGGGGAGCGGCGGAGTACAGGAGGATGACGGCCAACGGCAGATAGAGGGCCATGTAGAGGGCCGAGAGCCGCTGCACCAGCCAGGCGGGCAGACCGCTAAGGTAGGTGTTCACAGCAGCACCCCCCAGAGGATGAGCGCAAGCAAGGGCGCCGCCAGGCTCACGCTACGGGCACTGAGGCGGGCTGCACGGATATCGACTCCCACATCCACATCCAGCAGCAGAACGCGAAGCCCGGCAAGCAGGTGGTGGCTCAGGGCCCACAGCAGGGGCAGCAGAGCAAGGCGTGCGAGGTTGGAGTCGAACAGGCCCAGCAGTTCATCAAAGCCCTGCTCCGAGGCCAGTGAACGCTCCAGCATAAACAGCAGCAGCGGCAGAGTGAGAAACAGCAGCACGCCGCTGAGGCGATGGAGAATCGAGACGAGCGCGGTCACCGGCAAAGCAATCCGCCGCAGGTCGAGAAATCGTGGTCGCCTGTCCTCGGTCATGCCATGAGTGTACCCGCTGCCGGAACCAAGTCCAGCTTGAGCCGCACGCGGTGACAACGGCCGATCACTCCATTACTATGGAGCCATTATTAGCCAAGTTATTTACTTAGGTATTGAACATGAACACGGACTGGCTGCAGTTTCTAGAGCAACAGGGGGCTCGCATTGAGGCGGGCGATATCGTCGATTTCGGCGATGCCAATGCCGAACGCGAGGCCGTCGATGGCGACCTGCTGATGCCGCTGAGCCGCTACGGGCTGATCCAGGCCAGCGGCAGCGATACCGCCGAATTCCTGCAGGGGCAGTTCGGCAACGATGTGCGAAAAGTTGATGCCGGGCACCACCAGCTCAACAGCTACTCCAGCCCCAAGGGTCGCATGCTCGCCCTCTTCCGTCTCAGTGCGCGGGATGAGGGCTACCTGCTACGACTGCCCACCGACACCCTGGAGGCCGCCCTCAAGCGCCTCTCCATGTTCGTGCTGCGCAGCCAGGTGGTGCTGAGTGAGGCCAGTGAACTGGTCGGCCTCGGTCTCTCCGGCCCCAACGCCGCCAAGCTGCTCGATGCAGCCTGCGGCGGTGTGCCAAAGGCCGCCGGCGAGGCGCGACAGAACGGCGAGCTCAGCCTGCTGCGGGTACCCGGTGACCAGCCCCGCTTCGAGGTCTACGGTCCCGTGGAGGCGATGCGTGAGCTCTGGAACCGACTGGCCGAGTCGGCCCGTCCCGCCGGGGCACCGCTGTGGGCACTGCTGGAGATCCGCGCCGGCCTGCCCACCCTCTACGCCGCCAACGCCGAGGCCTTTGTCGCGCAGATGCTCAACATGCAGCTGATCGACGGCGTCAATTTCAAAAAGGGGTGTTACCCCGGCCAGGAGGTGGTGGCGCGCATGCAGTACCTGGGTAAGCTCAAGCGCCGCATGTACCGGGCCCGCGTCGATGCCGCCTGCCCCGCCGCGGGCGATGAGCTGTTCTCGCCCGAGTCGGCCAGCGGCCAGGGCGCCGGCCGGGTCGTCGATGCCGCCCCCAACGCCGATGGCTGCGAACTGCTGCTGGTGGCCGAGGTCGCCGTGGCCGAAGGTGGCACGCTACGGCTGGATTCGAATGAGGGTACACCACTGCAGGTGCTTGAACTGCCCTATCCGTTCGAGGCGCAGGAGGCATAAACAAAAAAGGCCGGGAAAACCCGGCCTTTTTTTTATTACCCCGGCTCGTCGAGCCTAATCCCTAGGCCTCCGGGCGCATGTGCGGAAACAGCAGCACGTCGCGAATCGAGGGGGCATCGGTGAACAGCATCACCAAACGGTCGATGCCGATACCCTCACCGGCGGTCGGCGGCAGGCCATGCTCCAGGGCAACGATGTAGTCGGCGTCGAAGTGCATCGCCTCGTCATCGCCCGCCTCCTTCTCCTCCACCTGTTTGCGGAAGCGCTCGGCCTGGTCCTCGGCGTCGTTAAGCTCGGAGAAGCCGTTGGCCAGTTCGCGGCCACCGACGAAGAACTCGAAGCGATCGGTAACGAAGGGGTTCTCATCGTTACGCCGCGCCAGCGGTGAGACCTCGGTGGGATAGGCGGTGATGAAGGTCGGATCCTTGAGGCGGTGCTCAACGGTCTTCTCGAAGATCTCGATCTGCACCTTGCCCAGACCATAGGAGTCCTTGAGCGGGATCTCCAGGCGCTCGGCGATGGCTCGGGCCTTGTCCAGGTCGTCCAGCTCCGCCTCAGTGATATCCGCGTTGAAGTGGAGAATGGACTCCTTCACTGTCATGCGCACGAAGGGCTTACCGAAGTCGTACTCATCGCCCTGGTAGTGGATGGTGGTGGTGCCCATCACCTCCTCGGCCAGCTCCTTGAGCAGGGCCTCGGTGAGGTCCATCAGGTCGCGGTAATCGGCGTAGGCCTGGTAGAACTCCATCATGGTGAACTCGGGGTTGTGGCGGGTCGACAGTCCTTCGTTGCGGAAGTTGCGGTTGATCTCAAAGACCCGCTCGAAACCACCGACCACCAGACGCTTGAGGTAGAGCTCCGGGGCAATGCGCAGGAACAGCTCCATATCCAGGGCGTTGTGGAAGGTAGTGAAGGGACGCGCGGTGGCACCCCCGGGGATCGCCTGCATCATCGGCGTCTCCACCTCGAGAAAATCGCGACGGCTCATGAACTCGCGAATGTGCTGGACGATCTGTGAGCGGATGCGGAAGGTCTTGCGGCTCTCATCGCTCATGATGAGGTCGACGTAGCGCTGACGGTAGCGGGCCTCGGTATCGGTCAGGCCGTGCCACTTGTCGGGCAGCGGACGCAGCGATTTGGTCAGCAGGCGGATGGCATCCACCTTCACCGACAGCTCACCGGTCTTGGTGCGGAACAGCACACCCTCGGCACCGATAATGTCGCCGATATCCCACTTCTTGAACTGCTCGTTGTAGAGCCCCTCCGGCAGGGTGTCGCGCTGAACGAAGAGCTGGATGGAACCGGACATATCCTTGAGCTTGGCGAAGCTGGCCTTGCCCATGATGCGTTTGGCCATCATGCGCCCGGCTACCGCCACGCGGATGTTCTCCGCCTCCAGTTTCTCACCGTCCCACTCTTCGTACCTGGCGTGCAGTTCGCCGGCCACCACGTTGCGGCGGAAGTCGTTGGGGAAGGCCACGCCCTGCTCGCGAATGCCGCTGAGTTTGGCGCGGCGCTCGGCGATCAGCTTGTTCTCATCGACGGCGGGGGTCTGCTTCTCTTCGCTCATGCTTCACCTAAAAAATAAATTACAGGCCGCTCTTCAGGCTGGCCTCGATAAATTGATCCAGATCGCCGTCCAGCACCGCCTGGGTGTTGCCGGTCTCGACATTGGTGCGCAGGTCCTTGATGCGTGAGGCATCCAGCACGTATGAGCGGATCTGGCTGCCCCAGCCGATGTCGGCCTTGGTGTCCTCCAGCGCCTGCGACTCGGCGTTACGCAGCTGGATCTCGCGCTCGTAGAGCTTGGCCTTCAGTTGCTTCCACGCCTGGTCACGGTTCTTGTGCTGGGAGCGGTCGTTCTGGCACTGCACCACGATGCCGGTCGGCTCGTGGGTCAGGCGGATCGCGGAGTCGGTCTTGTTAACGTGCTGCCCACCGGCACCGGAGGCGCGGTAGGTATCAGTTCGCACGTCGGCCGGGTTGATCTCGATCTCGATGTTGTCGTCGACTTCAGGCGAAACAAAGACCGAGGTGAACGAGGTGTGGCGCCGGCCACCGGAGTCAAACGGGGACTTGCGCACCAGGCGATGCACACCGGTCTCGGTACGCAGCCAGCCGAAGGCGTACTCGCCCTCGAACTTGATGGTGGCGGACTTGATACCGGCCACCTCACCCGCGGAGGCCTCCATCAGCTCGGTCTTGAAGCCCTTGCGCTCGCCCCAGCGCAGATACATACGCAGCAGCATCTCCGCCCAGTCCTGGGCCTCGGTACCGCCGGAGCCGGCCTGGATATCGAGATAGGCGTTGCTGGCGTCCATCTCGCCGGAGAACATGCGTCGGAACTCCAACTGGCCCAGGCGCCCCTCCATCTCCTCAAGGTCGGAGGCGACCGCATCGACAGTCTCCTGATCATCCTCCTCGGCGGCCATCTCCAGCAGGTCGCCGGCATCGCCCAGGGTGGAGTCCAGCGAGCCGATGGTCTCGACCACCTGCTCCAGCGAGGCACGCTCGCGGCCCAGCTCCTGGGCGTACTCGGGCTTGTTCCAGACCGACGGGTCCTCCAGCTCGCGGTTGACCTCTACCAGGCGTTCACGCTTGGTATCGTAGTCAAAGATACCCCCTCAGGGCGTCCACGCGCCCCTGCATGTCTTTGATCTGGCTAAGGAAGGGATTAATTTCGAGCATGATGAAGAGTGCCTGTTGGTCTCTGGACGAAAGCCGGGAATTGTACACTAACTAGAGGCGTTTTTTCACCGGACCGAAGGAGCGGCGATGGATAGGGCTCACCCCCAGCTCATCCAGCGCTGCCAGGTGCACCTTAGTGGGGTAACCCTTGTGCCCGGCCAGGCCATAGCCGGGGTAGAGACGGTCCAGCTCGGCCATCTCCCGGTCGCGACTCACCTTGGCGATGATGGAGGCGGCACTAATCGCCTCCACTGAACCGTCACCCTTGATCACGGCCTCGCAGGAACAGGGCAGATCGGGGCAACGGTTGCCATCGACCAGGGCATGCTCGGGGGCCGGCTGCAGCCCCTCCACCGCACGGCGCATCGCCAGCATGGTGGCCTGGAGGATATTGATCTCATCGATCTCGTGCACCTCGGCACGGCCAATGGACCAGGCCAGGGCCTTCTCGCAGATCTCATCAAAGAGCGCATCGCGACGCTTCTCGCTGAGCTTCTTGGAATCGGCCAGACCGGCAATGGGGCGTGCCGGGTCGAGGATCACCGCGGCGGTGACCACCGGCCCGGCCAGCGGTCCGCGCCCTACCTCGTCGACGCCCGCAACCAGGTGGTCACTGGAAGAAAAGTCGAAACTGCCCTGCATGAACCGCGCCCCGCAAGCTAAGTAAGAAAGGGACGCAGTTTAGTTCAATTGCGCCAGCTACGACAGGCGGGCGAGAGGTAGGCGGCGGGCAGGTCGGTGGCGTTGGTGCCCTGGGCCTGCATCCCCTCCACCGGCTCCGCATAACCGCAGAGCCAGGCCACGGGAGTCGCTGGACTGCCGGGCACGAAGGCCGGGCGCAGGCTGAGCACCTTGTCCTTGGCCAGGGCGTTAATGCGGTTGCCGAGGGTGATGTGGATGCCCCCATCGCGCAGTTCGATGCCACTGACGTAGTTGCCGATCAGCTGCCCGCTAGCCGGCACCCCGGCGCTGCGGTTATCCGCCGGGAAGCGACCGCGCTCGCGGTAGTACTCGGCCACCGAGCGCTGTAGCGACTCACTCATCGCCAGCGCCTCGGCCACCTGGCCACGGATGATGTAGTCCTGGAAGGTGGGCAGGGCGATGGTGGAGAGAAGGCCGATAATGGCGATCACCACCATCAGCTCGATCAGGGTAAAGGCTCGCTGGAGTCGTGCCATGCTCATCTCCTTACTCGACACAGGACGGCGGCAGGTAGAGCGCCGGAATGGTAGTGCGGTCTTCACCCAGGACACGCATACCCTCAATTGGGGCCAAGGTGCCGCAGAGCCAGGCGAGGGTGTTGCCCGGCGGGTAGGCCTCCACCTGCTGTGGTCGCAGGCTGAGAATGGCCTCCCCTCCCGGCCATTCCGGGCCCATCACCTCGGCGTGGTAGTAGAGGTGAACGGCACCATTCGCCACCTCGAGCCGCTGCAAGTACTGACCGCCGAAGCGCTCAGGGTCCGGTAGCGAGGCGGCGGCGTTATCCGCCGGGAAGCGGCCGTGGAAGGAGTAGTAGTCGACTACCGCCTTCACCGGCAGCGAGGCCTGGGCGAAACCCTCGGCGAGCTTGGCCCGAATCATATAGCCCTGGTACTGGGGGATCGCCATCGCCGCCAGAATGCCGATAATCGCCACCACGAACATCAACTCCAGCAGGGTAAAGCCCCGCTGCCGCTGCCCTCTCCCTCTGCTCAGCATATCCACCTCCTTAGCGCCGGCATGCCGACGGCAACACCCTGTCGTAGGCACCCGCACCCATGGACACGCAGTGCCAGGCACGAATGCCAAGGGCCGGGTCATCAATCACCGGCGAGAGCCCCAGCACCAGCCCATCCATTGCGGCGAACTGCAGCTCGATCCGCCCATCCCTCACCACCATCGTCTGCAGATAATGTCCCCGCAGGCTTGCCGCTTCGGGCAGCCCTGCCTCGGCATTATCCCGGGGCAAGCGTCCATGGAAGTCATGAAAATCGTGAATCGCCTTTTTCGCCGTCACGCTGAGCAACAGCCCCTCGGCCACCTCGCCGCGAACGAGGTAGTCGTTGTAGGCAGGGATGGCGATGGCAGCGAGTATGCCGATGATGGTCAGCACGATCAGCAGCTCGATAAGGGTAAAACCACGTACAAACATGCTGAGCTAGACCACCTGGCCGAGCATGAAGATCGGCAGGTACATGGCCACCACCAGGGTGCCGATCACCAGGCCCATAAGGACGATCAATACCACCTCCTGCTGCTTCGCCAGTGGTTTGATCCGTTTGTGTAGGCGCTGCGTGTAGCTATCGGCAAGGCTACGCAACAGAGCCGAGGGCTGCTCTACCCGCGTGGCCAGCATCACCGCCTGGGACACCCGCGAGGGCAGCATCGTCTCGGCCTCCATTGCCGTGGGTAGCGCCCTGCCCTGGGCCTCGCCCTTGACCAGACCATCCAGCATCGCCCCGTAGGCCGGTCCCAACGGCAACTGCCCCGAGCCCTTCAGGGCCTCGCTCAGTGTGGCCCCGTGCTGCACCTGGAAGGCCCAGGCCAGCAACAGGCG
Source organism: Thiohalomonadaceae bacterium (assembly GCA_041572995.1). Lineage (GTDB taxonomy): Bacteria > Pseudomonadota > Gammaproteobacteria > Thiohalomonadales > Thiohalomonadaceae > JBFFSW01. Next base: position 1,609 of record JBFFRO010000048.1, on the reverse strand, counting down.
GGCGGCACGGCTCTGCAGATAGAGGGCACCGTAGCCCGGCAGGCGCGAAAGCAGACGGATGTTAAAGTGCTGGAAAGCACTTGAGCGACCGAGGAGATGGCGCCAGCCGAGGATAACGAGCAGCAACAGCGGCAACAGCCACCACCATCCCGAGAGCAGGATGTGGGAGATACCAATCACCAGCTCCGTGACCGCCGGCAGGTCGGCGCCGAAACTGGAGAACATCGCCTCAAACTGGGGGATAACGAAGATCAGCAGTACCGCCGTGATCAACAGGACCACGGCCATCACCATGCCCGGGTAGTAAAGGGTGGCGCGCAGTTCGCCACCGCGCGAAAGTGAAATAGCTGCGTCGGCACGCAGGTAGTCGGCCACCGAGGTCAGCGCAAAAGCCTGTCCTGCCCCCTCCTCGGCCGCGGCCAGGGGCTCTGCCAGGAAGGCCGGCAGTGAAGCGCGCTCTGCCAGCACTGCTGCCAGTCCCTCTCCCGCGGACACCCGCTGGTGCAGGTCCACCGCCAGGCGGGTCAGCGCCGCGTGCTCCCAACCGTGGCGCAGCAGCTGCAGCGCCTCTTCCAGTGGCGTATCGACCGCCAACAGCTGCGCCAGCTGCTCGCAGTAATCGGCCAACTCTTCCTGCTGCACTCCCCTCGCCATCGCGACCTCCCTAACTCCCTCTCCTTCAGGCCATACTAACCCCTACCCCAGGCCCAAGTATAGACGTTAGCCAGAGCGGCACGTCACCAATAACTCATTGATCTTTCACCGTCCAAATGAGATCATCCGCAGCTGTTTTTCGCAGTCATTCCGGAACCGCTATCGTGACCACTCCGCTTCGCACCGCCGTCATTGGCGTTGGATACCTGGGGCGCTTCCACGCCCAGAAATACGCCGCCCTCGATAATGCCGAACTGATCGCCGTTTGCGACCCCAACGCGGAGAACGCTGCGCGCGTCGCCGAGGAGGTGGGCTGCCGCGCCGTTGGCGATTACCGCGAGATCCTCGCTGAGGTGGACGCGGTCAGCATCGTCGTTCCCACACAGTTGCACCACGAGGTGGCCAAGGCCTGCCTTGAGGCCGGTGTGCACGTGCTGCTGGAGAAACCGATGACGGTGACCGTGGAGCAGGCCGATGAGCTGATCGCCATCGCCCGTGACAACAAGCTGGTGCTGCAGGTCGGTCACCTGGAGCGCTTCAACTCCGCGGTGCTGGCGCTGAATCCGGTGCTGACCGCGCCGCAATTCATCGAGTCCCACCGTCTGGCACCCTTCAACCCGCGCGGTGCCGATGTCAACGTGGTGCTGGACCTGATGATCCACGATATCGATATCATCCAGTCGCTGGTGCGCTCGCCGATCAAGCAGATCGACGCCAACGGCGTCTCCGTGCTCACCGAAGAGCACGACATCGCCAACGCCCGCATCACCTTCGAGAGCGGTTGCGTGGCCAACGTCACCGCCAGCCGCGTGAGCATGAAGCCACAGCGCAAGATGCGTATTTTCCAGCCCGATGCCTACGTCTCGGTGGACTTCCAGGACAAGGTCCTCAGCGTTCACCGCAAGGGACAGAAGGAGATGTTTCCCGGTATCCCGGAGATCACCTCCGAGGAGTC
>JBFFRO010000047.1:0-9570 GCA_041572995.1 Thiohalomonadaceae bacterium | reverse complement strand
GCTACACACGCAAATCCATAAGGTTTCATCATGCAGATTTCCGACAAGAAGGTGGTCTCCATCCACTACACCCTCACCAACGACGCCGGTGAGGTGATCGATTCCTCCGAGGGTCGTGAGCCGCTGCCTTACCTGGCCGGTGCAGGCAACATCATCCCCGGCCTGGAGAACGCCCTTGAAGGTAAGAGCGCAGGTGACAAGCTGGATGTGCGCGTGGCCCCCGAGGAGGGTTACGGTGAGCGTCACGAGCAGATGATCCAGGAAGTGCCGCGCAGCGCCTTCGATGGTGTGGACGACATCCAGGTCGGCATGCACTTCCAGGCCCAGTCCGACCACGGCCCGGTGTCGGTGGTAGTGACCGCGCTGACCGACGAGACCGTCACCGTTGACGGCAACCATCCGCTGGCCGGCGAAAACCTCAACTTCGCCGTCGAGGTGATGGACGTGCGTGATGCCACCGAGGAGGAACTGGAGCACGGCCACGTGCATGGCCCGGGCGGTCATCAGCACTAAAGAGGCGGGCGATACAGCCACCTCTTCTTCGAAAAAAGGGCGCCCCATGGGGCGCCCTTTTTTCATGCCTGACCGGGGGCTGGTGCCCCCTCAGCCTACAGCTGGATCAGCTTCATCACCGGCTCGCTCTTCTGCGGCGGCTCATGGAAGCCGGAGACCAGCAGCACGGTGTTACCGCTGTGGGTGAGCTTGTAATCGCGGGCGATGTTCACGCTCAGCTCGTGCCAGTCGTGGCTCTCGTCCTCGTTGGCATGCACCGGCACCACGCCCCAGTGCAGGGCCAGGCGACGACACACCGCCTCGCTGCTGCTGACCCCCATGCAAGGTGCGGTGGGACGATCGGCGGCGATGATCTGCGCAGTGGTACCGCTACGGGTGGGGATGATGATCCCCTGCAGCTTGAGGTCATCGGCCAGGGCGGTGACCGCGTGGGCCACGCCCTTGCGTAGCGGCAGCGCCTCGAAGCTGCGCACATCATCGAGTTCGTCACCGAAGCGGCCGCGATGCCACTGGTACTGCTCCATCTCGCGCAGCACCTTGTCCATCGCCTGCACGGTCTTCAGCGGGTAACGACCACCGGCGGTCTCACCGGAGAGCATCACCGCATCGGTACCGGCGGCGGCGGCGCCGGCCACATCACCGACCTCGGCACGGGTGGGGCGGGAGTTGGTGATCATCGACTCCATCATCTGCGTGGCGACGATCACCGGGCGGTGGTAGCTGCGCGCCAGCTGGATGAGGTCCTTCTGGATCAGCGGCACCCGCTCGGCCGGCAGCTCGATGCCGAGGTCACCGCGGGCCACCATGATAGCGTAGGAGACCTCGAGGATTTCGTGAATGTTCTCCACCGCCTCGGGCTTTTCGATCTTGGAGACGATGGGGATCTCGCGCCCCGCCTTCTTCATGAAACGCTGCAGGTTCTGCACATCGGCGGCGCAGCGCACGAAACTCAGGGCGAGGAAGTCGGCACCCAGCTCGGCGGCCAGGCCCGCGTCCTCCTTGTCCTTCTTGGTGAAGGCGGGAACGGTGAGGTCCGAATCGGGCAGGTTCATGCCCTTCTTGTCCTTGAGGATGCCGCCGTAGACCACCTTACAAGTCAGCTCGGTCCCCTCGATGGACTCGATCACCAGCTCCAGGTTGCCGTCATCGAGCAGTACGCGCTCGCCCGGCTTGGCATCCTTGTGTAACTGGCGGTACTGGCTGGGGATGAGTCCCGGTTCACCGGTAACGTTGCGGGTGGTCACGGTGACCCGCTGGCGCGCCTTGAGTTCGATCTGCCCCTCCTTGAACAGGCCGACGCGAATCTTCGGCCCGCAAAGGTCCATGAGCACCGCCACGTGCACGTTGAGCTTTTTGCCCGCCTCGCGCACCCGCTCGAAGTTCTCGCGGTGCTGCTCGTGATCGCCGTGGGACATATTGAGGCGAAAGACATTGACCCCCGCCTTGATCAGCGACTCGATCTGTTTGGGTTCACGGCTGGCAGGGCCGAGGGTGGCGATAATCTTGGTTCGGCGCCAGTGCAGGGCATGGCTCTTGCTCATGGGTCTATCCGCAGTTTGTTTAACAGGAGGGGAGCAAAGCTTAACACGCCAAGCTTAAGAAAGGATGTGGCAACCATCACGTCCGTGGCGCTATCGACGCGCCACGAAACTCCGTGCCTAGCGTTCACGCTCGTGCTGGCGGTGGGCCTTCTCGATCAACTTGTCGATCACCCGCGCGGCAGCAGCAAAGCCGAAGCTGCCGGTGACCACCGTGGCCGAGCCGTAGCCGAAATTACAATCCAGGGTAACGCCGGAGGTGTCGGGCTTTCGGTGGGCCACCGTGCCGTCCCCCTGCGGGTAGAGCGGCTGCTGCGGTGAGAATACGCAGTCGATGCCGAAGCGGCGCTTGGGGTTGGTGGTGAAGCCGTAGCGCTGGCGCAGGCGCGAGCGCACCTTGGCCGCCAGCGGGTCGTTGTGGGTGCGGCTGAGGTCGGCGATCTCGATGCGCGTCGGGTCGGTCAGGCCGCCGGCGCCGCCGGTGGTGATCAGCGGGATCTTGTTGCGCTTGCAGTGGGCGATGAGCGCCGCCTTGTGCATCACTCCATCGATGGCGTCGATGACGTAGTCATAGCCACGACCCAGGAAGGCCTCCAGACTCTGCTCGGAGACGAAGTCGTCGATCACCTCGCAGCGACACTCTGGATTGATGCCGACAACACGCTCGGCCATCACCGCCACCTTGGGCCGACCCAGGGTCTCGCTCAGGGTGTGCAGCTGGCGGTTGGTATTGCTCTCGGCAATGTCATCCAGATCAATGAGGGTGAGCGCACCGACGCCGCTGCGCGCCAGCGCCTCCACCGCCCAGGAGCCGACGCCACCGACACCGACCACGCAGACGTGAGCGCAGCGCAGCGCCTCGGCGCCCTGATCACCGTAGAGGCGGGCGATGCCGCCGAAGCGTTGAGGGTGACAGCTCTTGGACATGGAAGCTCCGGACTAATTAACGATGGCCGATGATAGCCCAGCTTCAGGCCGGGTCGAAGTGCAGGGCCAGCCAGATACAGCCCTCGGGGGCACTCCACTCCACCCGGTGACGGCAGTGGGCGGGAAGTAGCAGGTAGTCGCCGGCGCCGAGTCGACGCGGCTGCGCCTCCCCCTCAATGAGCAACCCTGCCTCGCCCTTCAGCAACAGCACCCACTCGTCACGCGACTGGTCATACCACTGCCCCGCCGGGGTGGCGTGGCCGCGCGAGAGGATCCGCTCCAGGCGCAGTCCGGGGCGCTCCAGCAACGCCTCGAAGCGCTCGTCCGCCAGTGCCTCGGGGATGCCATCGAACAGGTTGCCGTTTTCCATCGAGTCTCCCCTAGCAGCGGCGCAGTTCGCGCCGGTAGCGAGCCAGATGCCGGCGGGCAAAGGCCTCCACGTCCCAGTCGTAGGGTAATACCCGTTGGCGCTGGGCCGGCTTGAGCAGATAGCACCAGGCATAGACAGGCCCGGCATCGGTTTCCAGCTCGACCGACTCGCGCCGGTACTCCTGGCCCTCGTAGCGATCCAGCCGGCGTATCTCGGCACTGCACAGCCCCTCGTAAAGCCGCCCCTCGACCCGCTCACTGGGAGCGGACACCACCACCGGGTAGGCCGCGCCACGCAGGGCGCGGCGACGGTAGCCCAGCAGGGTGGCCGGGCGCCACTGCAGTTCACGGCCGCAGAGCGCCGCCATCAGCTCGGGGTACATCAGCGTGCCGTAGGTGAACAGCCGCACTACACCACCTCCCAGGACTCCACCGGGCCGTCAACCGGCACAAACAGCGGGTGGGTCTCGGGCCGACCCCGTTTGGGCAGTGCGGCGATCCGTTCGGGGTCACGCTGCAGGAGTTTTTTACGCAGGTGCTCGGTCTCGTAATCGAGCTGCCCGCGGGTGACCGGGATCGTTTTGCGTCCGGGGCGGTTGACGATCTTGCTGCGATCGAAACGATAGCCGCGGCGATCAGCCTCGTCGGCGACCACGCTCAGGTAGGCGGCGATGGAGGCCAGCGGATTGGGTTGCGCACGAAAGCGCTGCAACTGCGGGTGGTTGCGGTAGCCCCGGGTCTCGCCCAGCAACACCTTCTGCGCCAGCAGGGTCTCGCGCCACAGGGCCACCAGCCCCTTGGCATCGAGATAGCGCGGATGCAGTGACCAGATACGCATGGCTAGCCCCCCCGTACTAGATTCGCAGCGCGCCTTTTTTCACCCCCAGCGCGCGCAGGCGAGCGCGCAGCAGCTCGGGGAAGCGCTTGTACCAGGTGGCGTTCAGCGGCGAGGGGTGCGGCAACGGGTGGATGCGCAATTCGCGTACCGTGCCATCGGGAGCGGCGATGCTGACCGTGGTGTGCGACTCGAAGCGATTCTCCTCGGCCCAGAAGGCCTCCAGCTGCTGCTTCACCTCGCGCGGCTGGTTGATGGCGAACCACAAAAAGGCCTCGCGCCCTAGGGTGATGATGTCGCTGCCGCGCCAGGCGTGAATCAGCAGGTCGGCCACCAGCGGCTGGAAGCGTTTCTTTACCTTCATCGACCAGGCCTTGTTGCCGGTGGGCTTGTAGGGCACGGTGTTGGCCCAGAAAAAATCACGTCCCACCGCCACCGAGGCCTCAAAGTCCGGTAGCGGCTCAGCGTTTAAAAATTCATACAGCGGGCGGCGCACCTGCTGACCGCCAGCGCCGATAAAGGGCATGTGGTGCTGCACCTCGTCGCGTCCCGGGTCGCGGCCGAAAAAGGCGATGCGGGTGTCCGCCTCGCCCATGCCGATCACCGGGTCCAGCGGGTCGCGTCCGTAGTCGGCGTAGACCGGCAGGTCGACGCCCTCGAGTTCTGCAGCCAGCTCTCTAAATGCCTCGTGGCGTTGTTGCTCGTTCATTATCCGTACCGCCCGTCGATGCGGGCCTTAACCAGCATCGGCCCGTAGCCGATGACAAAAATTGTAAATGCCGTGATCCACAGTCCCTGCGACAGCCCGATCCAGAGGGCGTAGTGGCCCGCATCGAGAAGCGGCGGGAACACCCGTGTCAGCGCCCCCAGCATCAGCAGGGCGAAGATTAAAGCAAGATACCTCGGCGGGTTGAAGACATCGCGGCCGGTGTGGCCGAGGGAGACGCGGGTGATCATCCCCAGCGTGATCATACCAATACCGCCGTAGGCGAAGGCGTGCACCGCCGGCATGGGACTAAAGCCGATAAAATGACTGAGACCGTAGAGCAGAAAGCCGACGACGATCCAGCCATAGGCCAGGAACAGCACCCACAGCAGCGGTTTCTTCCAGATACCGGGGGTGTGCCAGCCGAACAGACGAATCGCATGCAGGGCGGCCAGGGCCAGGGCCAGGCCGGCAGCCAGGGCCGGCAGCTCAAGGAACACCGCCGCCAGCCAGAAGAGCAGCATCAGCACCAGGCTGGCGCGATCCAACCAGCGGTAGTTCGTTGGCTCGAAGGTCTCATCCACCCCCTTTTCGATAAAGAAGGGGATCACCCGTCGGCCCATCAGCAGCACCAGCGAGAGGACGAGGAAGAGGCCGCTGTAGATCCCCCAGCGCTCCCCCTGCTCCAGCACCCCGGCCAGGCCCATGTAGAAGAGGCCGTTACTGATGAGCAGCAGAACCAGCTTTAACCAGATACTCAGGTGCTGCCACTGCTTGACCTGGGCGATGGGCAGGAACAGCGCCCAGCAGAGCCAAGCGTTGAAGGCGAGGTCCAGCACCACCATTGCCATCAGGGCATAGGGGTGGTCGATAAAGGGCATCACCCGAGCGCCAAGCCAGAGGCCGGCCAGCAGCAACAGCGGCACGCCGTTGAGGGTCTGTACCGAGGTCCAGTTGCGCACCGCGGTGAGCAGGAAGCCGGCCACCGCCGCCATGGCGTAGCCGTAGATCATCTCGTGGGCGTGCCAGCCGGTTGCGCTGAAGTAGGCCGTCGGCAGCAGCGTGGGATCGCGGTGGAAGAGCCAGGCCCAGAGGGCAATGCCGACCACGGCGAAAAGCCCGCCGAACAGGAAGAAGGGGCGAAAACCCAGGTGATGCAGGGCGTAGCGGTGCGTGCCCCTTTCCTCGATAGTGATCATGGTGTCGGCTCCGTCGGCTGCAATGAATCACGCTTACGCTGGTAGGCATCATAACTCTGACGCTCGTCCGGGCACTCCTGCTGTGGATCGCTCAGGCACTGGTTGCGCTGGTAACTCTGCAGGGTCTCGTAGCCGGCACGACGTGCGCTATCGGCACTACAGCCCAGCAGGCTCAGCGATAGCATTGCCAACAGCAGGCCGTGCCTCATGCCAGCAGTGCGCTCATCGGCGCCTCGATATCGTTGCGTCCGGGGATCGGCGAGGTAAGGGTGATGAAATCGATCAGCGGGTGAATGGCCCGCAGCTTCTCCGCCAGCTCCTCCTCACCCTTTTTCACCAGGACGATGACACGGGTTTGGGGGGAGTACTTCACCAGCGAGTTGAGCAGGACATCCAGATTGCTGATATTGGTCGCCTGATAGTAGGTGCTATAGGCGTAGATGAACTCGGCGACGATGAAGTCGGGTTGCGACTTCTTCAGCGCATTGATCGCCTTGCGCTGCGATGCCAGCTGCAGCTCCTCAAGCCCCAGCCGCTCATAGAGCGGCGAGAGCTTGGGGTGCAGAGGGCTTTCGATAATGGAGAAAAGCAGGGGTCTATCCATGCACGAAGGTTAGCGCGTATGGAGACCCCGGTGAAGGCCCGTTAGCGGTTGCCATTCACCTCGCGGCTCGGGGCGCGTCGGGACTGGCTGCGGTTGCCGTTGGCCTCACCGCCGCCGCCCTGGCCACGACCGGCGCCATTACCGCCACGACCGCGGCCACCGCCGCCATTACCGTTGCCGTTACCGCCCTTACCGCGAACACCGCCGCCATTGCCACCGCCGTTACCACCGCGGCCACGACCGCCGCCGCCGCCATTGCCATCACGACCGCGAGCCTCACCACCGTTGCCGCCACGGCCACGGCCAGCACCGCCGCCATTGCCGCCCTGGCCACGACCACGGCCAGCGCCGTTACCGCCGCGCCCGCGGCCGCCACCACGGCCACGGCCATTCTCGATCGGCTCGGGCTTGATGCTGGGGTCGGGCTCGAAACCCTCGATCACATCCTTGGGGATCTCACGCTTAATCAGTCGCTCGATATCGCGCAGCAGCTTGTGCTCGTCGACGCAAACTAGCGACATCGCCTCGCCCTCGCGCCCGGCACGGCCGGTGCGGCCGATGCGGTGGACGTAATCCTCGGGCACGTTGGGCAGCTCGAAGTTGACCACGTGGGGCAACTGATCGATATCCAGGCCACGGGCGGCGATATCGGTGGCCACCAGCACGCGGATGGCGCCGCTCTTGAAATCGGCCAGGGCGCGGGTGCGTGCCCCTTGGCTCTTGTTGCCGTGAATGGCGGCGGCGGTGATGCCGTCCTTGCCCAGCTGCTCGGCCAGGCGGTTGGCGCCGTGCTTGGTACGGGTAAAGACCAGCACCTGGCGCCAGTTGCCGCGGCCGATGAGGAAGGAGAGCAGTTCACGCTTGCGCCCCTTGTCCACCGGGTGTACCACCTGCTCCACGCGCTCGGAGGCGGTGTTACGGCGGGCCACCTCGATGAGTTCGGGCTTATCCAGCAGGCCGTCGGCCAGGCGCTTGATCTCATCGGAGAAGGTGGCGGAGAAGAGCAGGTTCTGACGCTGCTTGGGCAGCAGTGCCAGCACCTTGCGGATGTCGTGGATGAAGCCCATGTCGAGCATGCGATCGGCCTCGTCCAACACCAGGATCTCGACCCGCGAGAGGTCCACCGTCTTCTGCTGGGCATGATCCAGCAGGCGCCCGGGGGTGGCGACCAGGATATCTACACCGCGGCGCAGCTTGTCGATCTGCGGGTTGATCTTCACCCCGCCGAAAATGACCGCACTCTTCATCGGCAGGTGCTTGCCGTAGAGCTCCACGCTCTCGCCCACCTGGGCGGCCAGCTCGCGGGTAGGGGTCAGCACCAGCGCGCGCGGCGCCGGGCCCTTGGTCTTCGGCCCATCGCTCAGCAGCTGCAGCAGCGGCAGGGTGAAGCCGGCGGTCTTGCCGGTGCCGGTCTGGGCACCGGCCAGCAGGTCGCCGCCCTTGAGTCCCGCAGGAATGGCCTGTTTCTGGATAGGGGTGGGCTCGCTGTAGCCCTTTTCGGAGAGCGCACGCAGGAGTTCGGCACGCAGGCCGAGGGATTCGAATGACATGAATTACCTATAGTGTTGACCCTGCCGATGTTCTCATCGGGCCGGTCCAGGGGGGAATAAGGGAGTGCTACGAGACAGACCAAGTGGTAAGCGGATAGCGGGCGCAGACCGGGTGCGCCAAATATAAGAGTGCGATTATACGGGAAAGTTCGCCGCCAGTCCGATCAATTTTTCATCACGGTGTCGCTCTTGGCGCTCAATCCTGCCAACGCGATACCCCCCACCGCACCTCATCGGCCTCACGGCGGCGACCTCGATCAAGGGGGTAACCCGGCGGAGTGATGCGCACGTTCTCCATCAACGGGTCGATACGAAAGCGCGAAGCGATGGACAACAGCTTGTCGTGCTCGGGGTTAAGATCGGGCAGGGAGAAGTAGATGAACTCACCCAGCGACAGGGCCAGCCACTCCTCCACCTCCTGATCCTCATTCAGGGTGGTGTAGGCCGATTTGACGGCCATCTGATAGAGGGCGTGGTACTGGCTGACCCGCCAGTCGCAAAACTCGAACAGGCGGGCGGAGTCTTCGAAGGCCAAGCCGGAGAGGAGTTCCCTCTCTCCCTTTTCCAGCGACGCCAGCTCCTCTTCGCTCAACTGCTCGTAGATAAAACGCGCTGCCAGACACTCCAGCCGGTGCACCACCAGCCCGGGATGCTCACCGCTGCCGCCACCGAGAACGAGATTCCCTGGCCCAGCCCCAAAATCATAATCGCCCCAGGGGATCCCCTGGCCGAACGCCTCCAGCGGGTGATAGATGGGCAGGTAGCCGAGGTAACCCAAAAACTCGTGGTCATAGCTGTCGATATGGCTCATGGACTTACCTTGACTGCACGCCGCTAGGTCGTCAACTGCCGGCGACGGATAAGGATGATCCCAATCAGCAGCATGCAGGCCAGGGCGATGAGCGCCGGGAACAGCACCGTGGTCAGCGAGTAGTGCTCCAGAGCGGCGACGACGATGAGATTGCGCAGGGCGAACAGGCCGAAGAACAGCGGTTTCTCCTCGAAGGGGTGGTCATAGGCCTTGCGCAGGGTCGGGCCGAAGCCAAGCAGGTCCACCATGGTCAACACCACCACCGCCCACAGCGGGTCGGCGGTAAAGTACCAGAGCGGCAGCGAGGCCATGGCCGCGGCGAAAAAGGCCTTGTCCGTACGGGTGATGGAGGCGTCGCCACGATGCCGATAGGCAAGCAGAGCGATATGGATGGTAAGCAGGCTGGAGACGCCGATGGGCCAGGCGCCCACCCCACCACCACCGGCCAGCGCGGCAAAGAAGACGATCAGTGTGGTGCTGGCCCAGATCACCCAGGAGAAAACATGCGGCCGCGTCTC
>JBFFRO010000046.1:0-9587 GCA_041572995.1 Thiohalomonadaceae bacterium | reverse complement strand
TCAGTTGCATTGCTAATTCCTCTATCGGGTTCGGCTTAGTGCATCAGCTGGTGAGACATGCTCTCCAGCCTGCTGACCACCGAACCATCGATGACCACGTCACCGGCGCGAATGACGGCGCCGCCAAGCAGCGACTCGTCGGTCGAACACTCCAGGCTAACCTCACGACCGAGGCGCGCTTTCAGCGCCGCGGCAATGCTGTCCTTCTGAGCGTCACTCATTTCAACCGCGGAAACCACCTCGGCCACAATGGTGCTCTCTTCTTCAGCACGCAGACCTTCGTAGATTTCAGCGATCTCGGGCAGACAGGACAAACGATCGTTTTCGGCGAGCACATTAATCATGTTCTTGCCATTGTCGTTCAGCTTGTCGCCACAGACGTCAGTAAGGATAGCGGCAGCCTGAGACTTGATCTCAGGGTTGCCGATTACGGCAGCCATCTGCTCGTTGGCCACCACGGAGGCGGCCAACTGCAGCATGTCCGACCAACCGGCCAGATTACCCTGCTCCTTGGCCAGACTAAAAACGGCCAGGGCGTAGGGACGGGCGATGGTTGTCTTTTCAGCCATTTTGCTGTGCCTTAAATCTGGGCAACGAGGTCTTTGAGCAGCTCTTCGTGAGCCTTCTCGTCGATCTCGCGCTTGAGCACCTTGCCGGCACCCGCCACGGACAGGGCGACCACCTGACCACGAAGAGACTCCTTCGCGCGGTTAACCTCCTGCTCCAGTTCGGCGTTGGCGGCAGCCTTGACGCGGTCAGCTTCGGTAGTCGCCGCGGCCTTAGCCTCGTCGACAATCTCGCTGGCGCGCTTCTCGGCCTTGGCGATGATCTCACCAGCCTGCTGCTTGGCCTCGACCAGGACTTCCTTGGCGCGCTGCTCGGCAAGCTCCTGCTCGTGCTTGCCACGTTCGGCGGCGGCCAGGCCGTCGGCGATCTTGCTCTTGCGCTCTTCCAGGGCGGCCATCAGCGGCGGCCACACGTACTTCATGCAGAACCACACGAAGACGAAGAAGGCAATCGACTGACCGATCAGAGTTGCGTTGATATTCATGCCTATACCTCGCTTATTTCGCGGGAATTTTCAGAAAGTGTATTGCTTACTTTCGAAAAAACCTTAGACAGCGAAGAGGACGTACAGGGCCAGACCCACGGCGATCATCGGCACGGCGTCAACCAGACCCATGACAACGAAGAACTGGGTACGCAGCATCGGGATCAGCTCAGGCTGACGGGCAGCACCTTCGAGGAAGCGGCCACCGAGGATACCGATGCCGACAGCGGCGCCGAGGGCACCCAGACCCATCATCAGAGCACCGGCGATGTAGAGCAGAGCTTGGGAAAGTTCCATTGTAGTCTCCTAAATTGCTAAAGGTTGATAAGTTGTTGAAACGGTTAAATCTAAATTAGTGGTCGGTCTGGTGCGCCATATCCATGTACACGATGGTCAGGGTCATGAAGATGAACGCCTGCAGCGTGATGATCAGGATGTGGAAGATGGCCCAGCCCAGCTGCAGCAGGCCGCCGAAGCCGCCGAGGATCCAGCCGGCGCCGTACATCAGAGCGATCAGGATGAAGATGGTCTCACCGGCGTACATGTTGCCGAACAGACGCAGGGCAAGAGAGACCGGCTTGGAAATCAGCGACACCAGCTCCAGCACCAGGTTGGCGGGCATGCCCCACTTACCGAAGGGGTGGAAGGCCAGCTCAGCGAAGAAGCCGCCGACGCCCTTGTTCTTGATGCTGAAGATAATCATCAGCGCGAACACGCTCAGGGCAACACCGAAGGTAATGTTCGGGTCGGTGGAAGGCACAACCTTCATGTGGCTGACGCCGGCGGCGCCGAACAGGGCCGGCAGCCAGTCGATGGCCACGAGGTCCATCAGGTTCATCATGAAGACCCAGCCGAAGATGGTCAGGGCCATCGGCGCAACCATCTTATTCTTACCGGCGAAGGAACTGCGCACGGTGTCATCGACGAAGTCGACGATCATCTCAATGAAGTTCTGGGCGCCGGTCGGCACCTCGACGCTGGCACGCTTGGCGGCCTTGCGCAGGAAGTAGAACATCACCAGAGCCAGGCCGATGGACCAGGCGAGGGAGTCGACGTGGAAGGCCCAGAAGCCCATCTCGGCGAAGTCAGCCTCGCTGTGGGCAAAGCCCCAGTGGCCGTCGGCGAACTTGCCGTAGGTCAGGTTCGTGAGGTGGTGATTGATGTAATCACCGGAGGTCATGGTTCCGCTAGTAGCCATTGATAATAGCCCCAATTACTTTGATTTGAATTTTTGTGCCGTCTCGCCAACCAGCGCCATGATGAAGCCGGTCAGCAAGGCCAGCGCCGGCAACTCTAATTTGCCGAAGCCGATGGCGAATAATGCGGCCGTTGCAGCGAACCTCTCGAGGGCGCAACGGTAAACAACCCGTACAATTCGGCCGGCGTCATCGTCGGCCAGCCGCAGTGCGCGGCGTGCATGCCACCAGACCAGAAAACGATTAAAACCGGCGATGGCGATGCCGTAGGCGGCGCTTAGAGCAGCCAGCCCACCCTGGTAGGCCCCAAATCCCCCGACTACCAGTGCCAGTAGCGCGATTTGCACGGCAAGCGCCCTCCGTGGCGAGTCCTTCAGGTCATTCACGTCGTCGTTCATGCGTGTTTGCCTGACTCAGCCTCGAGGCGTTTGCCTACGTCGTACGTGCGGGAATGGAGTATCCAGCGGCGCAGAAGTATAGACCTGCGTAGGGGCAAGATCAATGATGGATTGATAAACAGTTTTTATATAAGCACAGGATAATGCTTGGGATTTTCCCGTAAATCTGCCCCATTTCAGCGCACATTTCGCGAAAATCCAATTAAAACCGTTATTTAATATGCACTAATATACCCTCAAGCTCATCCAGCGAGTTGTAGCTGATGACCAGCTTGCCCTTGCCCTTGGCACCGTGCTGGATGCCGACTCGGGCACCGATGCGCTCGCCCAGTTCCTGCTCCAGGCGGGCAATATCCGGATCAACTCGGGGTTTTTTCGCCGCTTCCGGCTCACCGCTCTGCAGGCGTTTGACCAGGCGCTCGGTCTCGCGCACCGACAACCCCTTGCCAGCGACGCTGCGAGCAGCGCTGGACTGCTCCTCGCCGGAGAGCCCGAGCAGGGCACGGGCGTGGCCCATCTCCAGGTCGCCGTTCTCGACCATGCGCTGCACATCCTCGCGTAGCGAGAGCAGGCGCAGCAGGTTGGAGACCGCGGCACGCGAGCGGCCCACCGCCTCGGCGGCCTGCTGGTGGGTCATCTCGAACTCGTCGATGAGGCGCTGCAGGGCGTGGGCCTCTTCCATCGGGTTGAGCTCTTCGCGCTGGATGTTCTCGATCAGCGCCATGGCGATGGCGGCCTCGTCGGGCACATCGCGGATCACGGCGGGGATTTCGTGCAGACCAGCCAGCTGGCTGGCACGCCAGCGACGCTCACCGGCGATGATTTCGTACTTGCCGCCACCGATGGGGCGCACGACGATGGGCTGGACCACGCCCTGGGCACGGATGGAGTCGGCCAGCTCTTCCAGCGAGTCGGGGTGCATGTCGATACGCGGCTGGTACTTGCCGCGCTGCATCAGTTCCACCGGCAGGGCCTTGAGCTCACCATCGAGGCTCTCCGCTGCATCGGCCGGGGCCTTGCCCTCGGGAGCGGCGGCGGCCCTGACGGCAGAGTCGCCCAGCAGCGCGCCCAACCCCTTACCCAAACCTCGTTTCTTTGCTGCCATCTTGCGTTCGATTCCGTTGATCTTTGTTCTGTTTCTGTCAGGCGGTGGCCGCCACCGGGCTCTGCTGGTTACGACGCAGCATCTCCCCGGCCAGGGCCAAGTAGGCGACCGCGCCGCGCGAGCCACGGTCATAGGCCAGGGCCGGCATGCCGTGGCTGGGGGCCTCGGCCAGGCGCACATTGCGCGGGATGACGGTGCGGTAGACCTTCTCGCCGAAGTGCTCCATCAGCTGACCGGAGACGTCGTTGGCGAGGTTGTTGCGCGGGTCGAACATGGTGCGCAGCAGCCCCTCCAGCTCCAGCCTCGGATTGACCGTCTCGCGGATCTCTTCAATGGTGTTGAGCAGCGCGCTCAGCCCCTCCAGCGCGTAGTACTCGCACTGCATGGGAATGATCACCGAGTCGGCAGCCACCAGTGAGTTGAGGGTGAGCATGTTCAGCGAGGGGGGGCAGTCGACCAGGATGTAGTCGTACTTGTCGCGCACCGGCTGCAGCGAGAGCTGCAGGCGCTGCTCGCGAGCGATCATGTTCATCAGCTCCACCTCGGCGGCGGTGAGGTCGCCGTTGGTGGGCAGCACGTCATACTCACCGCTCTCGGAACGCATGACCACCTGCTCGATGGGGGTCTTGTCGATGAGCACGTTGTAGCTGCTCAGCTCGACGTCGTCCTTGTCGATGCCGCTGCCAACGGTCGCGTTGCCCTGCGGGTCCATGTCCACCACCAGCACCTTGCGCTTGGTGGCGGCCAGGGAGGCGCCCAGGTTGATGCAGGTGGTGGTCTTGGCCACACCGCCCTTCTGGTTCGCCACGGCGATGATCTTTGCCATCTCGTCTATCTCCCCGAATGTCCTGTCATTCCGTTCGTCTAATCCGCAGCAGGTGTCGCTGCTCCGCCTCCAGCCCCGGCACCGCCAGGGTGAGGGTCTCGGTTATCGCGTAGCCCGCGGGCAGCGCCGTCAGCTCATCCTCTTCCAGGCGCGCCTTCATCGACATGATGACGCCGCCCTTGGCCAGCAGGTGGCCGCAGCCCTCGACGATATCGCTAAGCGAGGCGAAGGCGCGGCTGATCACCACATCGAAACCCTGCTCCGGCGCGTAGTCGCGGACCCGAGACTGTACCAC
The DNA here is from genome assembly GCA_041572995.1 of Thiohalomonadaceae bacterium. GTDB lineage: Bacteria > Pseudomonadota > Gammaproteobacteria > Thiohalomonadales > Thiohalomonadaceae > JBFFSW01. Next base: position 4,716 of record JBFFRO010000046.1, on the reverse strand, counting down.
AGTCATATTCTCCAGCCCCAACTCCGCCTTCACCTGCACCAGGAAGCGGGTCTTCTTGCCGTTGCTGTCGAGCAGCACGAACTCACTGTCGGGGTGGGTGATCGCCAGCACCACTCCCGGCAGGCCGCCGCCGGTACCGACATCGATACAGCGCCGGGCCTTAAAGTGCGGCAGCACCGCCAGCGAGTCGAGCAGGTGGCGGATCACCATCTGTTTCGGCTCGCGCACCGCGGTGAGGTTGTAGGCGCGATTCCATTTAATCAGCATCGCCAGGTAGGTCATCAGCATGTCCACCGTCGACTCCGGCAGCTCCAGCCCCAGGCGCTTGATGCCCTTTTCCAGAATTTCGCGCAGCTCAGTCATGGCGTCTCTTCAGATGTACTAATAATAAGGAGATAGCCGCCGGGGTCACCCCGGGGATGCGTGAGGCGATGCCGATGGTGGCCGGGCGCGCCTTGGCCAGCTTCTCCGCCACCTCGCCGGAGAGGCCGCGCACCGCAGCATAATCCAGCGACTCGGGCAGCGGGGTCTCCTCGTGGCGCTTGTGGCGCTCGATCTCCTCCCGCTGCCTCTCAATATAGCCGGCATATTTTGCCTGGATCGACACCTGTTCGGCGACGATGGCGTCATTAACACCCGGCCCCGCCCCCGGCAGGGCGACCAGATCGGCATACTCGACGTTGGGTCGGCGCAGCAGCTCCTCCAGCCGCTGCTCGCGGCTCAGCGGCCCGCCCAGCACCGCCTCCGCCTGCTCCGCAGAGAGCTGACCGGGACGCATCCAGGTTTCGTGCATTCGCTGCTGTTCGCGCTCAATCGCTTCACGTTTAGCCTCGAAACACTGCCAGCGATGGTCATCCACCACCCCCAGCTCACGCCCGATCTCGGTCAGGCGCAGGTCGGCGTTATCCTCACGCAGTAATAATCGGTACTCGGCGCGGGAGGTGAACATGCGGTACGGCTCACTGGTGCCGCGGGTGATAAGGTCGTCCACCAGCACGCCGAGGTAGGCCTGGTCGCGGCGCGGGCACCAGGGCTCACGACCCTGCACCTGCAGCGCGGCATTCAGTCCGGCCAGCAGCCCCTGGGCGGCGGCCTCCTCGTAGCCGGTGGTACCATTGATCTGGCCGGCGAAAAACAGGCCGCCGATGGCCTGGGTCTCCAGGCTGGGGCGCAGGCCGCGCGGGTCGAAATAGTCGTACTCGATGGCGTAGCCGGGGCGGACAATGCGGGCATTCTCGAAGCCCTTCATCGACTGTACCAGGGCCAGCTGCACATCGAAGGGCAGCGAGGTGGAGATACCGTTGGGATAGACCTCGTGGGTGGTCAGCCCCTCCGGTTCAACGAAGATCTGGTGCTGATCCTTGTCGGCGAAGCGCACCACCTTGTCCTCGATGGAGGGGCAATAGCGTGGCCCTACCCCCTCGATCACGCCGGTGTACATGGGCGAGCGGTCCATGCCGCCGCGGATGATCTCGTGGGTGCGCTCGTTGGTATAGGTGATGTGGCAGCTGATCTGCCGCGGGTGCTCATCGCGCGAACCGATGTACGACATCACCGGCGCCGGGTCATCGCCCGGCTGCTCCTCCAGCACCGACCAGTCGATGCTGCGACCATCGATGCGCGGCGGGGTGCCGGTCTTCAGCCGCTCCACGCCCAGGTCCAGCTCGCGCAGGCGGCGAGCCAGGGCGTTGGCCGGCGGGTCGCCGGCGCGGCCCCCCTCGTAGTTCTCCAGACCGATGTGGATACGCCCGCCGAGGAAGGTGCCGACGGTAAGCACCACCGTGGGCGCCTGAAAGCGCAGCCCCATCTGCGTAACCACGCCGACGACCCTACCCTCCTCGACAATGAGATCCTCCACCGCCTGCTGGAACAGGCTGAGGCGCTCGGTGTTCTCCAGGGTTTCGCGCACCGCCGCCTTGTAGAGCAGGCGGTCGGCCTGGGCGCGGGTGGCGCGTACCGCCGGCCCCTTGGAGGCGTTGAGCACGCGGAACTGGATACCGGCACGGTCAGTGGCACGGGCCATTAGCCCGCCCAGGGCATCCACCTCCTTCACCAGGTGGCCCTTGCCGATACCACCGATGGCCGGGTTGCAGGACATCGCCCCCAGAGTGTCGATGTTGTGGCTGAGCAGCAGCGTACGCACGCCGCACCGCGCGGCGGCCAGCGCCGCCTCGGTACCGGCGTGGCCGCCACCGACCACGATCACATCGAATCTGTCCTGATAGAACATGCCTGGAAACACCCGGGATTAAGGGAACCGCGTATTGTAGTGATCGGGAGGGGGATGCGCCAATGGCAGGCTATTTTGCACCAGCACCCGGTACCGGACAGACCCAGCGTCTACACTTCAGGATACGACTGAAGACCAGCACAGGGGGCACCGCCATGCACCACTTCCGTCCACCCCACCACCTCAGCAGAAATGACCTCGACGCCCACCCCCACTGGCGGCGCGCCACTGCCCGCTACAGGCGCAAGAAGTCGATGGTGTTGAACCTCTGGATCGGCAGCGGGCTGCTGATGCTGTTTCTCTCACCGCCCGGGATTATCGTTCTAGCGCTGTTAACGACCTTCCTGTCGTTCACGATTCTGGATGAGACCGCCTGAGGTCATCCCCAGCAGGGAAACCGCTCAGCCCTCGCGTACGATACTTCCCGCCCGCAGCATCTCGGCGAACTCCCCGGCCGGCACCGGTCGACTGTAGTAAAAGCCCTGCACCGTGGCGCAGCCCTGGTCGCGGAGGAATTTGATATGGGCGGCATTTTCCGCGCCCTCGGCGACCACCTCCAGATCGAGGCCGCGGGAGAGACCGATAATCGCGCGGGCGATCTCCTCGGTGTGGCGGTTGGACTCCAGGTCGTGAATAAAGGCACGGTCGATCTTGAGGGTGGTGATGGGAAAGCGGCTAAGGTAACTCAGTGATGAGTAGCCGGTGCCGAAGTCGTCGATGGCCAGCTTGATACCGAGCGCACGCAACTGGTGAAGCTTTTCGATGGTGCGCTCGGCATTGCCCATGAGCATGCTCTCGGTGATCTCCAGCTCCAGCAGCTGGGGCAACAGGCCACTCTCCTGCAACACCTCGGCGACCCGCTCGATCAGGCGTGGATCGCGAAACTGCGGCACCGCCACATTCACCGAGACGCACACCGGCTTGAGCCCCTCGGCCTGCCAGCGGCTGTTCTGGCGGCAGGCCTCGGCCATCACCCAGCTGCCGATGGGATTGATCAGGCCGCTCTCCTCGGCCACCGGAATAAATTCGCCGGGATTGATCATCCCCTGCTCGGGGTCCTGCCAGCGGATCAGCGCCTCGGCACCGACGATGCTACCGTCGACCACGCTCACCTTGGGCTGGTAGTAGAGCAGCAGTTCATCATGGTCGATGGCGCGGCGCAGGCGACTCTCCATCTCGATGCGTCGCCGTGCCTTGTCGTTCATATCGCTGGCGTAAAACTGGAAGCCATCGCGGCCGCTGCGCTTGGCATGACGCATGGCCGAGTCGGCATTCTTGATCATGCCATCGGCATCCTCGGCATCGCCGGGGTAAAGGCTGATACCGATACTGGCGGTCAGCGCCACCTCGCGGCCGTCGATCTCGAACGGCTCACTCATGGCGGTCAGCAACTTCTCGGCCACCAGCACCGAATCGTTCTCCTGAGTCACTGCCATGGCCAGACCGAAACGATCACCGCCAAGCCGCGCAATGGTGTCGCTGGTGCGCACGTTGGTGGAGAGGCGTACTGCCAGCGCCGCCAGCAGGGCATCACCATAGGCGTGGCCGAGGCCATCATTTATACGGATAAAGCGATCGATACCCAAGCTCAGCACCGCCAACGACTTGTCATCGCGGCGGGCGTTGATCACCGCCTGGTCGATACGGTCGCGAAAGAGGATGCGGTTGGGCAGGCCGGTCAGGCGGTCGCGCTGCAGTGACTCGTCGTTTTGCTCGGTATCACCGAGCACATCGCGTAGCAGCAACAGGCGCTGGCCATCGTCCAGCGGGGTGATGTGGGTATCGAAGAGGTAGACCTTGCCATCGCGACTGCGCAGCCACAGCTCGCCGGCCCACTCCCGCCCCGCCTCCAGTTCGGCAGCGATGAGGTCCAGCAACGAGTCGGGGTTGCTACCGCTGGCCAGAGTCAGCAACTCATGGCCGCACGCCTCCTCCTCGCTATAGCCGAGCACGCGGCAAAAGCGCGGGTTGATGTGCAGGATGCACTCCGCGGCATCGGTGACCACCACCAGCTCGCGGGTATGTTCCATCAGCGCCTTGAGCAGGCGCTCATCCGACAGTTGCATAGGCTTGGCCAGGCTGGGGAACGTCTACATAAATTGGCCCGATCCCCCCACTATTGCAAGCCGCTAGCGCATTGGGCCCAAACTGGCCGCAGGAAGAAGAGTGCCTACATCAGGCGATGCGCCGCCTCGTCACTAAGGTTGAGCATGGAGCGCACCACTGCCAGTCCCTGCTTAATAAAGGCCTCCAGGTCGGAGAAGGCCTCATCCCGCCCCAGCACCTGCTCACCATCGGGCATGCTCACCCGCATCGCCGGCCCGCCGGGGCCACTCTGGCGCTCTGCACTGACGAAGAGGTTGGGGCTGCTATCGCCCTCGCGGGTGGTGGCGAGGATGTAGTGGTAGTCGATGCCATCACCGCTGTCGATCTCGCCCAGCACGGTGACGATGAACTCGCCCATCTGGTAGCGGCGTTGGGGAATG
>JBFFRO010000045.1:0-9681 GCA_041572995.1 Thiohalomonadaceae bacterium | reverse complement strand
GCGGCGTTGTAACCGTAGTTACCTTCGCCGGCCTTGACGTTGTTGACGATAACGGAGGCCTCGTCACCGGCGTTGGTGGAGATCTGGCGCAGCGGCTCTTCCATCGCGCGGCAGGCGATCTGGATACCGATGTCCTGGTCGTGGTTGGCACCGGTCAGCTCGCCGATGGACATCAGCGCGCGCACCAGGGCGGTACCACCGCCAGGCACCACACCCTCTTCCACCGCGGCGCGGGTGGCGTGCAGGGCATCGTCGATGCGATCCTTCTTCTCCTTCATCTCCACCTCGGTGGCGGCACCGACCTTGATCACGGCCACACCACCGGAGAGCTTGGCAACGCGCTCCTGCATCTTCTCGCGGTCGTAGTCGGAGGTGGTCTCCTCCATCTGCGCACGGATCTGGCTGACACGAGCCTCGATCTCGGCCTTGTTACCGGCGCCGTCGACGATCACGGTGGTCTCCTTGGAGACGACCACGCGCTTGGCGCTACCGAGCTCGTTGATGCTGGCCTTCTCCAGGGAGAGGCCGACCTCTTCGGAGATCACCTGGCCACCAGTGAGGATGGCCATATCCTGCAGCATCGCCTTGCGACGATCGCCAAAGCCCGGGGCCTTGACCGCGGCCACCTTGACGATACCGCGCATGGAGTTGACCACCAGGGTGGCCAGGGCCTCGCCCTCGACATCCTCGGCGATGATCAGCAGCGGCTTGCCGGCCTTGGCCACGCCCTCGAGCACGGGCAGCAGCTCGCGGATGTTGGTGATCTTCTTGTCGAACAGCAGGATGTAGGGGTCGTCCAGCTCGGCGATCATCTTCTCCTGGTTGGTGACGAAGTAGGGGGAGAGGTAGCCACGGTCAAACTGCATGCCCTCGACCACGTCCAGCTCGTCGGTCAGGGAGGAGCCCTCCTCGACGGTGATGACGCCGTCCTTGCCCACCTTGTCCATGGCCTCTGCGATGATCTGGCCGATGGTCTCGTCGGAGTTGGCGGAGATGGTGCCCACCTGGGTGATGGCCTTGTTGTCCTCGCAGGGCTTGGAGAGACCCTTGAGCTCCTCGACCACGGCGATCACGGCCTTGTCGATGCCGCGCTTCAGATCCATGGGGTTCATGCCGGCGGTGACCGCCTTCATGCCCTCGCGCAGGATGGCCTGGGCCAGCACGGTGGCGGTGGTGGTGCCGTCACCGGCGATATCGGCGGTCTGGCTGGAGACCTCCTTCACCATCTGTGCGCCCATGTTCTCGAACTTGTCCTCCAGCTCGATCTCCTTGGCCACGGAGACGCCGTCCTTGGTGATGTTGGGGGCACCGAAGGCCTTGTTCAGGACCACATTACGGCCCTTGGGACCCAAGGTCACCTTGACCGCGTCGGCCAGGGTGTTCACACCCTTGAGCATCTTCTGGCGAGCGTCATCACCAAATTTGACTTCTTTAGCACTCATGTCGATTTCCTTCTTGAATTAGGTTGATGTTGGCGGTGTGCAGCGACGGAGGATCAGCCTTCGATAACGGCCTGGATATCCTCTTCGCGCATCATCAGCAGCTCTTCGCCATCGACCTTGACGGTGGAACCGGAGTACTGACCGAACAGCACCTTGTCACCCACCTGGACATCCATCGGACGGACATCACCGCTATCGAGGATCTTGCCCTTACCGACAGCGATCACCTCGCCCTGGTTGGGCTTCTCGGTGGCCGAACCCGGCAGCACGATACCGGCGGCGGTGGTGGTCTCCTCCTCCATGCGACGAACCAGCACGCGATCATGCAACGGACGAATGTTCATGCGTTTGTTCTCCTGAATCAAAGGGTTAAAGCTGTTTAAACGAAACTCGGCGGCGCCCTTCTGGATGTTAGCACTCGCCTTTTGAGAGTGCTAATCATAGTGGCAAAGCCGCCACTGTCAAGGATCGGGCACCAGGCCGGTGCATCAGATAGGGGCGAAGTGGGGGCGTTTCAAGGGAGGTGGCGATCATTGCTACTGTCGCTGCCTTCATCCTCACGGCGATACTCACCATCAATGGTGTAGGGGCCACTGCCGCCAGCGTGGCCGCCGGGACCTCCGCGGACGATTACCATCCGCTCCACCACCTTCAGCAGCACCGCCCGACGCAGCGGCGTGATCAGGGCAAGAAAGCCCAGGGCGTCGGTGAAGAAGCCGGGGGTGAGCAGCAGCGCACCGGCCAGCAGCAGCACCACCCCCTCCATCATCTCCAGTGCAGGCAGGCCGCCACGCTCCATCGTCTCGCGAACCCGCATCGCCGTGGACAGCCCCTGCAGGCGCAACAGGAACACGCCGATGGCGGCGGTGAGGATCACCAGGGCAATGGTGGCAGGTGCACCGATCACCTCCCCCACCGAGATCAGCAGGTAGATCTCAACAATAGGGATGGCGATGAACAGCAGCAGGAGTATCTGGAAGAGTCGCATTGGGGACCTCAATGGGGCTACAGTATGGCTATTATGCGGGCGGCATTAAGCCGTGATTAAGTCCTTATCAAGTATTTTGCCTTGCCGATGATGGAGCACTGCATCGTTCTCAGCACCCACTCCGATGCCGGAGAGGCCGAGCAGCTAGCCGAAGCGCTGGTGCGCGAGGGGCTGGCCGCCTGCGTCAATATTGTGCCGGGTATCCGCTCGATATACGAATGGCGTGGCGAACTGGTCCATGATGCTGAGCTGCTACTGGTCATAAAAAGCCGCAGCGATCGCTACCCGGATCTGGAGCGGCGCCTGGCAGAGCTCCACCCGTACGAGGTTCCGGAGATCATTCGACTTCCCATGGATGGTGGCTATACCCCCTATTTACAATGGCTGGACACCCAACTGGATCGACAACAATGAAAAGATTTACCCACCTGCTGTTTGCCCTGCTACTGCTGCCACTGTTTGCCAACGCGGCCCTGCCCCCCGCCCTCGACGATGCGATGGACAGTGATGACGAAGAGGAGGTGCTCAGCGCCGACCAGGCCTTCCAGGTCGACGCCTCGGTCATCGACGGCAACCGTCTCGCGGTGGACGTGGTCATCGCCCCGCGCCACTACCTCTACAAGGAGAAGTTCAGCTTCGCCCTGGAAGCCGACGGGGTCACCCTCGCCGAGGTCGAGATGCCCGAGGGCGAGGAGAAGAACGACGAGTTCTTCGGTCTGATCCGGGTCTTCCACGACGGCCTCAATGTGCCGCTGTCGCTGGCGCGTGAGAACACCGCCGCCACCGATGTGGTGCTGGTGGTCGGCTACCAGGGCTGCGCCGAGATCGGCATCTGCTACCCGCCGCAAAAAAAGCGCTTTGAGCTGTCGCTGCCCGCCGGTAGCGCCGAGGCCCCCGCAGCTGCAGCAGCGAGCCCTGCACCTGCAGCCACCGCGGCGCCCGCGGCGCCCGCGGCCAAGGTCTCCGAGCAGGACAGCCTGGCCACCGCCCTGGCTGGCGAAAACAAGGCGCTGACCGTGCTCACCTTCTTCGGTCTTGGCCTGCTGCTGGCCTTCACCCCCTGCGTGTTCCCGATGATCCCGATCCTCTCAAGCATCATCGTCGGCCAGGGTGAGGGGCTGACCACCCGTCGCGCCTTCACCCTCTCGCTCACCTACGTGCTGGCCATGGCGCTGACCTACACCGTCGCCGGCGTGCTGGCAGGGCTGTTCGGTGCCAACATCCAGGCAATGTTCCAGAACGCCTGGGTGCTGGGTGGCTTCGCCCTGGTATTCGTGGCCCTGGCCATGTCCATGTTTGGCTTCTACGAACTGCAGCTGCCCTCCAGTCTGCAGGGCAAGCTGGCCACCATCAGCAACAATCAGCAGAGCGGCAGCCTCGCCGGTGTCGCCATCATGGGCCTGCTCTCGGCACTGATCGTCGGCCCCTGTGTGGCCCCGCCGCTGATGGGCGCGCTCATCTACATCGGCCAGACCGGCGATGCGGTGCTCGGCGGTGCGGCACTGTTCGCACTCTCCATGGGCATGGGCCTGCCGCTGCTGGCTGTGGGTACCTCGGCCGGCAAGCTGCTGCCGCGTGCCGGCGGCTGGATGGATGCGGTCAAGGCGGTCTTCGGCGTCATGCTGCTGGGCGTGGCCCTGTGGATGCTTGAGCGCGTGCTGCCCGCCGGGATCACCCTCATCCTCTGGGCGGTGCTGGTGATCGCCTCCGCCATCTATATGGGCGCGATGGAGCCGATCCGCGAGGGGGCCTCCGGCTGGCGCAAGCTGTGGAAGGCGCTGGGCATGGTGCTGCTGATCCACGGAGGCCTGATGCTGGTCGGCGCCGCCGCCGGCAGCAGCGACCCGCTGCAGCCGCTCAAGGGCATGGCCGTCGGCGGTAATGTCGCAGCCCAGGAGCAGAAGGTGGAGTTCAGCGTGATCAAGGGCCTGGATGAGCTGCAGCAGGCGGTGGAGGCCGCCGCTGCCCAGGGCAAGCCGGTGATGGTGGATTTCTACGCCGACTGGTGTGTCGCCTGCAAGGAGTTCGAGAAGTACACCTTTAGCGATGCCCGCGTCATCGATGCCCTCGCCGGCGTGGTCACCCTCAAGGCCGATGTCACCGACAACGATGAGCGCGATGTCGCCCTGCTCAAGCACTTCGGCATCATCGGCCCGCCCGCACTGCTGTTCTTCGGCACCGATGGCAATGAACTGAAATCGTACCGCATGGTCGGATTTGAAGAGCCCGAGCCTTTCAGCACCCACGTGCGCCAGGCCTTCGGACGCTAAACCGCGCCCCGCACCTAAAAGGCCCGCCGGGTGCACGCCCGGCGGGCCTTTTGCATTTGAGGTGTGGCAAAAACCCCAATTCTGTGACCTGTATCACAGTGCAAACATACGGAAAATTGTCATCATTTGCGTAGATAGTGCCGCGAACTACGCCGCATCTGGACAATAGTTCGCCATTGCGGCACAATGCCTCCGGTCCAGCCGGAAATGCACCAAAAAGAATCAGAAAAAAGGTGCTATTTGATCTGAAACCGACTGGAAATTGGCGTAACCGCCACGAACTGAACGTTTACGGAACCCATCATGGCCAAGCTACTGCTGTTGAACGGCCCCAATCTCAACCTGCTCGGTAGTCGCGAGCCGGGGCACTACGGTGCCGAGACCCTGGGGAGCATCGTTGAGCGCCTTCAGGCACGTGCCAGCGAGGCCGGCCACAGCCTGGCACAGCTACAGAGCAACGCCGAGCACGAGTTGGTGGAACGCATCCACGCCGCGCGTGATGAGGGGGTCGCCTGGATCATTATCAACCCGGCCGCCTTCACCCACACCAGCGTGGCCCTGCGTGACGCCATCAAGGCGGTGGAGATCCCCTTCATCGAGGTGCACCTCTCCAACGTCCACGCGCGTGAAGAATTCCGTAAACACTCTTACTTCTCGGACATCGCCGAGGGTGTGATCAGCGGCCTGGGCGCCGTGGGTTACAGCCTGGCCCTGGAGGCGGTCATCGACCGCCTCGCATAAACCTATAAATATAGAGAACAACCGCAGGATACAGTCATGGATATTCGCAAAGTCAAAAAATTGATCGAACTGCTGGAAGAGTCCGGCGTCGCCGAGATCGAGATCCACGAGGGCGAAGAGTCGGTCCGCATCAGCCGCTCCAGCTCTGCCGCCCCGGCCATGATCGCCGCCCCGGCGCCGGTGGCCGCCGCGCCCGCCGCTGCACCGGTTGCAGCCCCGGCCGCCGCGCCCGCCGCCGAGGCCGAGAGCGCCTCCGATATTCCCAGCGGCCACCAGGTCACCTCGCCCATCGTTGGCACCTTCTACCGCTCCTCCTCGCCGGGCTCCAAGCCCTTTGCCGAGGTCGGCCAGAGCGTCAACGCCGGCGACACCCTCTGCATCATCGAGGCTATGAAGATCATGAACACCATCGAAGCGGACAAGGCCGGCACCATCAAGGCCATCCTCTGCGAGAACGGCCAGCCGGTAGAGTTCGGCCAGCCGCTGTTCGTCATCGAATAATCGCCAACCAAGCGGGTTTCCTTCGATATGTTCGACAAGATCGTTATTGCCAATCGCGGCGAGATTGCCCTGCGCGTGCTGAGGGCCTGTCGCGAGATGGGCATCAAGACCGTGGCGGTGCACTCCACCGCCGACCGCGACCTCAAGCACGTACTGCTAGCCGACGAGTCGGTCTGCATCGGTCCGCCCCCCTCCAGCGAGAGCTACCTCAACATCCCGGCGCTGATCTCCGCGGCCGAGGTCACCGACGCCGAGGCGATCCACCCCGGCTACGGCTTCCTCTCCGAGAACGCGGACTTCGCCGACCGCGTGGAGCAGAGCGGCTTTACCTTCATCGGCCCGCGCGGTGACACCATCCGCAAGATGGGTGACAAGGTGGCCGCCATCGATGCCATGAAAAAGGCCGGCGTGCCCACCGTGCCCGGCTCCGGCGGCCCGCTGGGCGACGATGCGGAAGAGAACATGCGCATCGCCCGCGAGATCGGCTACCCGGTGATCATCAAGGCCGCCGGTGGCGGCGGTGGCCGAGGCATGCGCGTGGTGCATGCCGAGGGCGCGCTGCTCAACTCCATCGCCCTGACCAAGACCGAGGCCGGCAGCTTCTTCGGCAACGACATGGTCTACATGGAGAAATTCCTGGAGAACCCGCGTCACGTAGAGATCCAGGTGCTGGCCGACACCCACGGCAACGCCATTCACCTGGGTGAGCGTGACTGCTCGCTGCAGCGCCGCCACCAGAAGGTGATCGAGGAGGCCCCGGCACCCGGCATCTCCGATGAACTGCGTGCCGAGATCGGTGGACGCTGTGCCCAGGCCTGTGTCGATATCGGCTACCGTGGCGCCGGTACCTTCGAGTTCCTCTACGAGGACGGCGAGTTCTACTTCATCGAGATGAACACCCGCGTGCAGGTGGAGCACCCGGTCACCGAGATGATCACCGGCGTGGATATCGTGCGCGAGCAGATCCGCATCGCCGCGGGCGAAAAGCTCAGCTACACCCAGGATCAGATCAAGATCTCCGGTCACGCCATCGAGTGCCGCATCAATGCCGAGGACCCGGACACCTTCATGCCCTCACCCGGCAAGGTGCTGCGTGCACACATGGGTGGTGGTCTCGGTGTACGCATCGACTCCCACCTCTACAACGGCTACACCGTGCCGCCGCACTACGACTCGATGATCGGCAAGGTGATCACCTACGGGCCCAGCCGTGAGATCGCCCTGTCGCGCATGCGCGGTGCCCTCGGCGAGACCATCATCGAGGGGATCAAGACCAACATCCCGCTGCACCAGCGGCTGGTGGACGACGGCAACTTCCAGCAAGGTGGCGTCAACATCCACTACCTGGAGAAGAAGCTCGGCCTGTAAGCAGCGACCTCTTCAGCCATAAAAAAACCGGGCATTGCCCGGTTTTTTTATTCCACGGCCGATAACAGCCTAGGTACGGAACTGCCCCATCAGCTGTTGCAGGTCAGAGGCCAGGCGGGCCAGCTGTTCGGAGGCCGCCGCGGTCTGCTGCGAGCCATCAGCCGTCTGGTCGGCCAACTGGTTGATGGAGGAGACATTACGGTTCATCTCCTCGGCCACCGAGCTTTGCTCCTCGGCGGCGCTGGCGATCAAGGCGTTCATATCGTTAATCACGCCCACGGCCTGGGTGATGAGGTTGAGCGCATCGCCCGCCTCACTCACCTGTTGCACGCCCAGTTGCGCCTGCTCGCTGCTGTGCTGCATTACCGCCACCGCGTTACGCGAACCCTCCTGCAGGCTCACGATCATCCCCTCGATTTCAGCCGTAGACTGCTGGGTGCGTGAGGCCAGGGTACGTACCTCATCGGCCACCACCGCGAAGCCTCGTCCCTGCTCGCCGGCGCGGGCGGCCTCGATAGCGGCGTTGAGCGCCAGTAGGTTGGTCTGCTCAGCGATCCCCTTGATCACATCGAGGATGGTCGAGATATTCTCGCTGTCACTCTCTACGGTCTGGATGGCCTCGGCAGCGCGCCCCACTTCCCCGGCCAGACCGTTGATGGTCTCCACCGTCTGCTCGACCACACGTCGGCCACTGGTGGTGGCGTCCATCGCCTGCTGGGCGGCATCGGCCGCCTGGCTGGCGTTGCCCGCCACCTCGTTGACGGTGGCGGCCATCTCGTTCATCGCTGCAGCCACCTGCTCCACTTCGCTCTGCTGCTGCAGCACGTTCTGGTTGGTCTGCACGGTAACCGCCGAGAGCTCCTCGGAGGCCGCGCTCAGCTGCGCGGTGGAACTGTTTACGGTCACGATGGTGGCGCGGATCTTCTCCACGAACTTGTTAAAGCCGTGGGCCAACTGCCCCACTTCGTCCTCACTCTTGGCCTCCAGGGAGACGTTGAGGTTGCCCTCGCCCTCGGCGATCTCGTTGAGGTTGGAGGCGATCTCTGCAATCGGCCGGGCAATGACACGCAGGCTCACCAGCACCGCAGCCACCGCCAGGAGCATGCCGGCGATCAGCGAGAACCAGATCATCGCCGCTGACTTGGACTTGGCCGCCTCAATGTTCTCGGCCTCACCCTCAATGGCGCCATCGGTAATCACCTCCAGCCCCTCCAGGCCCTCCAGCAACGCAGCAACCACGGCGTTGAAACTATCCAGAGAATCCAGGTAGGCGCCAAAGCTCTCCACCGCCACACCGCTTAGCTGCTTGTGTTCATCCAGCAACTCCTGCAACACATCGCGATAGCTGCGGCCCTTGAACGGTCCCTCCGGCACCCGGCCCCTAAACTGGGGAAGGGCGCGCAGCTCGGCAACCGTCGCCTCCAGCTCATCCAGCGGTCCCTGCATATGCTCGGCCGCCTGTGCCGGGCGCAGGTTGTTGTTCACCACATCGCGGTACTCGTGCAGGCGGGAAAGAATGGCGATGCGCGCCTCCATGGCGCCATCGGCGGCGGCCCAGCGATCGGCAATACCGGCCCAGCTCAGCGTACGATTCGGGTCACGGGAGAGCTCCTCCACGGCGCGGTCGCCGATCTCCTCGACCATGCCCATGAACTCGACAAAGCGCGAGCTGTTGCCCTGCATCGCCTTGACCGCCTCCACATAGCTGGATGACTTCACCAGCAGGTCATCACGGCTCGCGGTGAAGGCGTTCAGGTCATTGCGGATTTGCTCGGCCATCGCCGCCGGCACCTTGCCGGTGGCAAACATGCGGGCAAAGGCCTCCTCGGCACCGCTCTGTGCCTCGGCCATTCCCTCGGGCATGTGCAACTCGCCGGCCTTGGCGTAAGCGGCCATCTCGATCAGTCCCAGCATCTGGTGCTGCACGCTGATCACCCCCTCCATGGAACCATCGGCGGTATCCCAGGCGGGACCGGTGATGTTATCCAGAGACTGGGTCAACTGGGTCTTGGCATAGAAACCGGCGAAGCCGGTGAAGACAAGCAGGGCTACCATCAGCAGGTAGCCGGCAGCGATCTTGGTGGTGATAGAGGCCTTCATTGTTCTTCCCTCGTGGTGCTTCGCTACTACTAGTCGGCATAAGGCCGCCGAACTTTAGCTCGGCGGCCCCATCCATTCACAGGCATTTCCCCTTATAAATTAGGGATTTTAGCCTTCGGCGTGCCTAGAACTCGGCGGCGAAACGCAGGGTGGTAAGGTCGGCGCTCTCGCCGGTACCGCCATCGACCACGGCATAGTCGTCCATGGTCAGGTACTCAAGGCCAACCGTGGCACCGTTCATCACCTCACTGCTGATGGCAATGCCCATGGC
>JBFFRO010000044.1:0-9821 GCA_041572995.1 Thiohalomonadaceae bacterium | reverse complement strand
TTCAGCGACCGGCCGAAATCGTTCTCACGGCTGTCATAGTCGATACGGGTTACCACCTCGCCGCCCAGGGCCTCCCAGCGGTTCTGGAAGGCCTCGCCGACACGCGCGCCCCACTCCCCCTGCGGCAGCACCAGCGCGGCCCGGTGGTGGCCCTCATACCAGGCGCGCTCGGCCGCCTGCACCGCTTCCTCCTCCGGGGGCAGACCAAACTCCACCATCAGCGGGCTCATCGGCGCTGCCGCATGGTTGAGGGCCAGCACAGGCACCGGCAACTCGGGCATCGTCGCCAGGAGCCCCACGGCCTCCTTGTCCAGCGGGCCGATGACAAACTCGGCCCCGTCGCTCACCGCCTGGTTGTAGTGATCGAGAACCTCGCGCGGGTTGGCGCCGGTATCGTAGACACGCAGGGTGGTGGCATTGCGCTCGGCATGGCGATAGTAGGCAGCCATCACCCCGTCCAGCACCGCATTGCCGGCAGCGGAGAAACGACCGCTGAGCGGCAGCAACAGGGCCACCTGCGAGGGCCGCTTGACCAGTGAGCCGACACGGCTGTTGACCTCCTCGATGAGGCCGGCGTCAGCGCTGTGCCCGGGGTAGTCACGGCGCCAGGCAGCCAGGGCCTGGGCCAGCTGCTCCGGCTGCTGGCGGTAGCTGCGGGAGATGCGCACCACATCCATCCAGCCGCTGAAGGGATCCGGCGGGCCGAGGCTAAGCTGCTGCAACACCCGGTCGGAGAGCAGCGAGAGCGCCTCCCAGATGGCCAGGCCATTGGCAGCGCGGGCAGTGTCATCGGTAAGGTAGGCCTCGCGCTTAAGGTATTCGCGGGCGCTCTCCAGGTGATGCCCCTGGCGGGAGAAGGCCTCGGCACGCAGACGATGGAAGTTCGCGTACATGGCTTGACCCTGCTCTGCCCCCAGCTGCGCTACGCTGGCCGCCGGGGTGAGCAACAGATTCAGGCTATGCTCGGGCTGATCGATCAGCGACAGGCTGGCGCGTAGCAACTGGCGGCGCATCGCCGTCTCCGGGGTGAAGGGGCCCTGCATCTGCCCCAGCTGGTGGCGAGCCATATCATCCTCCCCCCCCAGATACCAGGACTGCGCAGCCAGCAGCTGCAGACGGGCGCGCTCGGCACCGGCGGCGGCACCAGCGAGGCGGGCATAGCCCTCAGCCGCGGCGCGGTAATCGCCATCGCGATAGGCCTGCTCGGTCTGCTTGACCAGGGGAAGGGTATCGCCACCCTCACCCTCACGCACAGGCGGGGTACAGGCGGCAAGGGCAAGAACGACAGTTATGATAATAGGCAGCTGTGGGCGCATAAGCGGGCGGCAGTGGCCGCGGAGTTGTGTTAGTTTTCGGCTCGGGGCAATACAGTATCTTGATGGGGTCAGTCAGTGTCAATTGAAGCGGGTACTCTCTACATCGTCGCCACCCCTCTGGGGAACCTGGGCGACATCACCTCACGCGCGCTGGAGGTGCTCTCCGGGGTCGACACAATCGCCGCCGAGGACACCCGCCACAGCGCCCGCCTGTTGCAGCACTACGCGATTTCCACCCCGCTCATTGCCGTGCATGAACACAACGAACGCCAGGCCAGCGGCGCGCTCATTGAACGCCTCCAGGCCGGCGAGAGTATTGCACTCATCTCCGATGCCGGCACCCCGCTGATCTCCGATCCCGGCTACCACCTGGCCCGTGCCGCGCACGAGGCCGGGGTCAAGCTGGTGCCACTGCCCGGCCCCAGCGCACTGACCACAGCGCTCTCGGTCAGTGGCCTGCCCACTGACCATTTCTGCTTTGAGGGCTTCCTGCCGGCCAAGCAGGGCCCGCGCCGCAAGCGCCTGGAAGCGTTGATCGCGGAACGCCGCACCCTGGTCTTCTACGAGGCCCCTCACCGTATTCTCGACACCCTCAACGACATGCGTGACACCCTCGGCGAGGCACGGCCGATCTTCCTCGCCCGTGAACTGACCAAGAGCTTCGAGACCCTGCGCCTGACCACCCTGGCCGAACTGTGCGAGTGGGTGGCCGCCGACCCCAACCAGCAGCGTGGCGAGTGTGTGCTGGTGCTGGGTGGAGCCGAAGAACGGCCACGGGACGAGGCTCCCCCTGAGGAGGCACTGCGTATCCTCAGCATCCTGCGCGAGGAGCTGCCGCTGAAGCAGGCAGCGGCACTGGCAGCCAAAATTAGCGGCGAAAAGAAAAATGCCCTATACAAGTATGCGCTGGAGATGGAAAAGGAAGAGCGATGATTGAGGTGATTCGCAGTGACATCACCACGTTGGAGGTGGACGCCATCGTCAATGCCGCCAACAACTCACTACTGGGCGGCGGCGGGGTGGATGGAGCCATTCACCGTGCTGCCGGGGCAAAGCTGCTGGAGGCATGCCGGTCGCTCGGCGGCTGTCCCACCGGTGAGGCCCGCATTACCCCGGGGTTTCAGCTGCCCGCCCGCTATGTTATCCACACCGTCGGTCCCGTCTGGCATGGCGGCCACGACGGTGAAGAGCAGCTGCTGCGCAATGCCTATCGCAACAGCCTGGAGCTGGCACTGGCCAACGGTGTCAGGAGCATCGCCTTCCCCGCCATCTCCACCGGCGCCTACGGCTATCCCAAGGAGGCGGCGGCGCGCGTTGCCCTGTCGGTGATGCGCGAATACGCTGGTAGCTTCAGGAGAATCATCGCCTGTGTCCGCTCGGCCGAGGACGAGGCACTCTACCGGCGATAAAAAAGGCCGTCAGTGGACGGCCTTCTTATTTTCCCCGCAGGCTATTTCACCAGGCGCAGGCTAGGGCGTTTACCTTCATCCTGAGGCTCTGGTGGCGGCTCATCCCCCTCCTCCTCGGTAAATACCATGCCCTTGCCGTTCTCCTTGGCGTAGATGGCCAGCACCGACATAATCGGCAGGCTCACCTGCATGGGGTCACCGGAAAAGCGGGCGTTGAACTCAATGCCGTGATTGGCCAGCTCCAAGTTCTGCACCGCGCTGGGATTGACGTTGAAGACGATCTTGCCGTCCTCCACATACTGCTCGGGAACCACCGTACCCTCGTGCTCGGCACTGACCAGAATATAGGGGGTCAGGCCGTTGTCGAGGATCCAGTCGTAGAGCGCACGGATCAGATAGGGACGGCTAGGGGTCATGGCACAGCGGCGCGATTACTCGCGCATCTCCTTCTCCACCTCGCTAAGGCTCTCGCGGAAGGTTTCGCGGGCAAACTCACGCTCGGCGTAGTCGAGCAGCGGCTGCGCTTGTTTGGGCAGGTTGATGCCCAGGGTGGGAAGACGCCAGATCAGCGGCAGCAGGTAACAGTCGGTGAGACTGAAGTCCTCGCTGAGGAAGTAGGCCATCTGCTCAAAGACCGGGGCAATCGTCGTCAGATTGTCACGGATCTCCTTGCGTGCCTTGGTGGCGGCCTTGTCCGAACCGCTAAGAATGATATCCACGCGGCTGTAGAGATCGCGATCCAGACGGTAGCGCATGAGGCGATTCTTGGCGCGAGATACCGGATCCACCGGCATCAGCGGCGGATGCGGAAAACGTTCGTCCAGATACTCCATGATCACCTGCGAGCCGTACAGCGCCAGGTCCCTGTCAACCAGGGTCGGCACGTCCGCGTAGGGATTGAGGTCAAGCAGGTCTTCGGGTTTGTCGCTATCGCTGACATCGACGATCTCGACGTTAATACCCTTTTCGGCCAGTACCATGCGAACACGGTGACTGTAGATGTCGTCGGCGCCGGAGAAGAGGCACATCACAGAACGACGATTGGCAACCACGGCCATGAAGCAACTCCTGAACTTACATAAAGGAACAGGGGGCATAAGAGCCCCCTGTTCAGCTAAATAGCGGCGCTGTCAGCGCCGGGGCAGGGCGCATTTTACCACACCCGGCCCCGATGCTGTTGTGCTTAGTGCACGTCGCGCCAGTACTCCTTCTTCAGGAGGTAGGCCAGGATGGCAAAGATGAAGAGGAAGATCAGCACCTTCACACCCAGCGCCTTACGCTCCAAGATCGCCGGCTCGCCCATGTAGACGAGGAAGGCGGTCAGATCACGCGCGGCCTGATCATACTCGCTGGCGGTCATCGAGCCCGGCTGCACCACCTCAAAACCGGTGATGACGGTGTGCTCATGACCGTCGGCGCCGATCTCGGTTTTGGTAACCGGGGCCTTCAGGCCCTCCAGCTCCCACAGTACGTGCGGCATGCCCACGTCCGGGAACACGGTGTTGTTGACACCGAAGGGACGCTTCTCGTCGACGTAGAAGCTACGGAAGTAGGTGTAGAGCCAGTCGGCACCACGGGCACGGGCGATAACGCTCAGATCCGGCGGCGGGTTGCCGAACCAGACCTTGGCGTCGGCCGGGGCCATACCGATGGTCATGGTGTCACCTACCTTGTCGGTGGTGAACATCATGCTCTCCTCGACCACATCCTCGCTGATACCCAGGTCCTTGCCCATGCGGTTGAAACGCATGTAGGCGGCCGAGTGGCAGCTCAGGCAGTAGTTAACAAAGATTTGGGCGCCACGCTGCAGCGAGGCCATGTCACCCATGTTGACGTTGGCCTTGTCCAGGTGCACGCCGCCACCGGCGGCAAAGCCCAGGCCCGGAAGGGCGGCGAAAACGAATGCGATAATCAGCTTTTTCATTTGGTCAGCCTCTCCGGAACGGGTTTGCTCTTCTCATACTTGTGGATGAACAGCAGCGAGAAGAAGTAGGCGAAGTACAGGAAGGTGAACACCTGTGCCAGCATGGTCTTGGCCGGGGTGGAGGCCTGAACGCCAAGCCAGCCCAGCACCACGAAGGAGACCACGAAGATGGCCAGGGCAATCTTCGACAGGATGCCACGGTAGCGGAAGGAGCGAACCGGGTTACGGTCCAGCCACGGCAGCACGAAGAGGATCGCAATGGCGGCGAACATCACGACAACACCCGGGAACTGGGAACCGAACATCGGCGGGATGGCGCGCAACATGGCGTAGAACGGGGTGAAGTACCACACCGGTGCGATATGCGCCGGGGTCTTCATCGGGTTGGCTGGCTCGAAGTTCGGCGCCTCGATGAAGAAGCCACCCATCTCCGGAGCGAAGAACACCACCGCGGCGAAGCCCATCATGAACACCACCACACCCAGGATATCCTTGACGGTGTAGTAGGGGTGGAAGGGAATGCCATCGACCGGCTTGCCGTCCGCACCCTTGTTCTTCTTGATCTCGATGCCATCGGGGTTGTTGGAGCCGACGTGGTGCAGGGCCACCAGGTGCAGCGCCACCAGGGCGGCAAGGATGAAGGGCAGGGCGAAGTGGAAGGCGAAGAAGCGGTTCAGGGTAGCATCACCGATGACGAAGTCACCACGCACCCAGACAGAAAGCTCTTCACCAACGAACGGCACTGCAGCGAACAGGTTGACGATAACCTGGGCGCCCCAGAAGGACATCTGCCCCCACGGCAGCAGGTAGCCGAAGAAGGCGGTGGCCATCATCACCAGGTAGATCACCACACCGAAGATCCACAGCAGTTCGCGCGGGTTACGGTAGGATCCATACATCAGCCCGCGGAACATGTGCAGGTAGATGACGATAAAGAAGGCCGAGGCGCCGGTGGAGTGCATGTAGCGAATCAGCCAGCCCCAGTCGACGTCGCGCATGATGTACTCGACGGAACCGAAGGCCATGGCGGCATCGGGCTTGTAGCTCATGGCCAGCCAGATACCGGTGACGATCTGGTTGACCAGCACCAGCAGGGCCAGGGAACCGAAGAAGTACCAGAAGTTGAAGTTCTTCGGCGCGTAGTACTCGGAGAGGTGCTCCTTGTACATCTGCGTCGCGGGGAAGCGGGCGTCCACCCACTCCATCAGTTGGGTCATCTTGCTCATCAGGCGGCGCCTCCATCTTCACCCACGAGGATGCGGGTGTCGCTCATGAAGTAGTAGGGCGGCACTTCCAGGTTCTTCGGTGCGGGCACGCCGTTGTAGACGCGGCCGGCCAGGTCGAAGCGGGAACCGTGACAGGGACAGAAGAAACCACCCTTCCAGTCCGCGCCCAGGTCGGCCGGGGCGATATCCGGACGGTAGGTCGGGGAGCAACCCAGGTGGGTGCAGATACCGACCAGAACCAGATACTCGTCGGTACGCGAACGGGTGCCGTTCTGTGCATACGAGGGCTGCTGCTGCATCTCTGAGTTGGGGTCCTGCAGCATGCCATCGAGGCTCGGCAGGTCGGCGACGTTCTCACCGGTGCGACGGACAACCCACACCGGCTTGCCGCGCCACTCGACGGTGACCATCTGGCCTGGCTCCATCTTGCTAACGTCCACCTCAACCGGGGCACCGGCTGCTTGGGCGCGTGCGCTGGGCTGCATGGAAAGGACGAAGGGGGCGATCGCATACGCCGTTCCCACAGCACCAACCGCGGCGGTCAGTTGCGTGAGGACACGGCGGCGCTTCATATCTACGCCATCTGTGCTCATCGGACATTCTCCCGAAAGATCGAAAGTGAAAAATTTTGTGTCCAGGGGGTGCCAGGTGATACAAAAGAATATTCGGATATTCTTCTATAGCCCCAGCAGGACTAACTCATGATTCTCTTATATCCCCTACATTAAGGCAACCCTAAACTTTTTTTATGCCCAAGCTGGACCAACCTCTATACCGGATTGGGGATATCAACAAATTCTGCCTCAATATCAAATTGTTGCGCCAGTTTCTTGGCCAGTACCCGAACCCCATCCGACTCACTGGCATGGTGACCAATCGCCAGATAGTGGATGCCCAGCTCACGGGCCAGGTGCACGGTACGCTCGGAGACCTCGCCGCTGATAAAGGCATCCAGCCCCAGCGCGGCCGCCTCCTCGATGCCGTCCTGGGCTGCACCGGAGCACCAGCCTAGACGACGAATGGGGTGCGGGCCGCCGTCGATCAGCAGCGGCTCGCGCCCGAGCTCTGCTCCAATGTGGGCGCTGAGTTCAGCAGCGCTCATCGGCTTTTCCAGCCGGCTCCACATCGATAGCCCACCGAAGGGGCCATGGCCAAAACGCCCGTCGACGGACCAGCCGAAACGCAGCGCCAGCTGGGCGTTATTGCCCAGCTCGGCATGCCCATCCAGAGGCAGGTGGTAGGCGATAAGGGAGATGTCGTTATCCAGCAGGCTCTTGAGTCGTCGCCGTTTGATGCCGGTAATGCAGGGCTCCTCCCCTTTCCAGAACCAGCCGTGATGGACCAGCACCGCATCGGCCTTGCGTGCCAGCGCCTCATCCAGCAGGGCCTGACAGGCGGTAACGCCAGCGACGATATGCCGCACCTCGCCACGCCCCTCTACCTGCAGGCCATTGGGACAGTAGTCTCGATACTCGCTTACTGCCAGCAGTTCATCGCAGTAGCTCACCAGCTCCTTGAGGGCGGTCATGCGTCAGCCTCTCCCTTGGGTTAGAATTCCGGCTTCGTCAATCAATTCACGGCGCGACAGATGAAGATCCACAAGTTCGTTGTATTCCTGTTCCAGGCGGTCACCGTCGGCCTGGCGCTCGCCTTCGTCCTGCTACTGATGAAGCCGGAGCTGCTCAACGAGGGCAAACAGGTGGTGCAGATCATTGAGGAGGCCAGCCCCAGGCTAGGTGGTCTGGGCGTCGCGCCCGGCATTGGCCCCGTATCCTACGCCGACGCGGTGGAGATTGCAGCCCCGGCGGTGGTCAACATCCACAGCCTGATCACCGTGGTGGAGAACACCAACCCGCTGTTCAATGACCCCTTCTTCCAGCGTTTCTTCGGCAACGCCTTCGGCATGCCGCGCAAGAGTCAGCAGAGCTCGCTGGGCTCTGGCGTCATCGTCAGCCACGACGGCTACATCCTCACCAACAATCACGTCATCGAGGGGGCCGAGGCCATTCAGGTCGGCCTGCGCGATGGCCGCAACGCCGCCGCGACAGTGGTCGGCACCGACCCGGAATCGGACCTGGCGGTGCTCAAGGTGGAGCTGGATGGGCTCCCCAGCATCACCCTTGGCCACTCCGAGAAGCTGCGTGTGGGCGACGTGGTCATGGCCATCGGCAATCCCTTCGGCGTCGGTCAGACAGTGACCCTGGGCATCGTCTCGGCCACCGGCCGCAGCCAGCTCGGTCTCAACACCTTCGAAGACTTCATCCAGACCGACGCTGCCATCAACCCCGGCAACTCCGGCGGCGCGCTGATCGATGCCAAGGGCCAGGTGGTAGCCATCAACACCGCCATCTTCTCCAAGTCCGGCGGCTCCCAGGGGATCGGCTTCGCCATCCCCATGAGCATGGCCAAGGGGATCATGAGCCAGATCATCGAACACGGCCGCGTGCTTCGCGGCTGGCTGGGTGTCGAGGTGCAGGAGCTGACCCCGCAGCTGGCCGAGTCCTTCGGCATCGACCATACCGACGGCATCCTCATCGCCGGTGTGCTCCGCGACGGTCCCGCCGACCGTGCCGGGCTGCAGCCGGGGGATATCATCACCCATCTGGATGACGAGGCGGTCACCTCCGCTCGCCAGGCGCTGGATGCGATCACCCGCACCGCCCCTGGCGATGAGGTCGCCCTGCGTGGCCTGCGTGACGGGGTCAAGCTGGAGATCAACGCCGAGGTAGCCGAGCGCCCGGGCCAGATGGAGTAACGCCCCGCTCTGGCGGGGTGAACAGTTCCAAACGATTAGGTAACTATGAGCATCAACGAAAGAATTTCACAGTGGGTCCGCCCCGAAGTTCAGGGGATTTCGGCCTATCACGTGCCGAACGCCTCGGGCTTCATCAAGCTGGATGCCATGGAGAACCCCTACCACTGGCCCCAGGAAATGGTAAAGGAGTGGCAGCAGCGACTGGCCACCGCGGAGCTGAACCGCTACCCGGACCCGACGGCACAGGCTCTCAGCTCGCGCATTCGCGAGGTGATGGGGGTACCGGATGAGATGGGGCTGCTGCTGGGCAACGGTTCGGATGAAATTATCCAGATCCTGGCCCTGGCCCTGGGCGGTCCCAAGCATACGGTCCTGGCGCCGGAGCCCAGCTTCGTGATGTACCGCATGATTGCCGCTTTCAGCGGGCTGGACTACATCGGCGTGCCGCTGAAAGAGGACTTCTCCCTCGATCGCGAGGCGATGCTCTCCGCTATCGAGGTCCACAACCCGGCGGTGATCTACCTCGCCTACCCCAACAACCCCACCGGCAACCTCTTCGCCGGCGAGGATATCGAGGCCATCATCGAGGCCGCCAACGGGGTGGTGGTGATCGATGAGGCCTACCACGCCTTCGCTGGCAACTCCTACATGCAACGCCTGGGGGAGTTCGACAACGTGCTGGTCATGCGCACGGTCTCCAAGCTCGGCCTGGCCGGACTGCGCCTGGGCTTCATGGCCGGTCCCCAAGCGTGGATCGAGCAACTGGACAAGGTGCGCCTGCCCTACAACATCAACGTGCTGACCCAGCTCAGCGCCGAGTTCGCGCTGCAGCACGAAGACGTCTTCGACGAACAGACCGCTACCATCCGTGCCGAGCGTACGCGCCTGTTCGAGGCGCTGGAGGCGATCGACGGCCTCAGCCCCTTCCCATCCGCGGCCAACTTCATCCTCTTCCGTACCCCGGCCGGACGTGCCGCCGAGATATTCAAGGGCATCAAGGAGCGCGGGGTGCTGATCAAGAACATGGGCGCCAACGAGGGTCCGCTAGCCGACTGCCTGCGGGTCACCGTCGGCGCCCCGGAGGAGAACACCGCTTTCCTCGAGGCCCTGCGCAGCAGCCTGGGCTAAGCCCCTCCCCTGAGACCGCAACAACAAAGGGCGCGAGGCCGGTCACCCGGCCTCGCGCCCTTT
>JBFFRO010000043.1:0-9856 GCA_041572995.1 Thiohalomonadaceae bacterium | reverse complement strand
AGTTCGCACATAACGACGACTACGACCGCACCGTCAAGGAGATGGGTAACGCGACCCTGATCTATGACGATGTGACCGGATACGAGTTCGAGGAGTTCGTTAAGAAAATCAAGCCTGATCTCATCGGTTCGGGGATCAAGGAAAAGTACATCTTCCAGAAGATGGGTGTTCCTTTCCGTCAGATGCACAGTTGGGATTATTCAGGTCCCTACCATGGCTATGACGGCTTCGCCATCTTCGCCCGCGACATGGACATGACCCTCAACAACCCCTGCTGGGGCAAGTTGAAGGCGCCGTGGAAGAAGGATGCCGCCAGTGAAGCGGATAGTGCAGCTGCCTAACCGTTAGTCATCGATCACGATGTCCTGCATCGTGACCATTTGATGATGTTTATTAGACCGCAAGGCGCGAAGGGCGCCTGGGAATAAAGGTTTCTTTGCGTCCTTGCGGTGAACTGTTTCCTTTACAGCCGTTGTCCATGGATTAGTGGCGCGGCAGGAGAAGAGTTATGCCTCAGTCAGCTGATAAAGTAATGCCATGTTACCCGCTGTTCCGCGAGGAGGAATACAAGACCAACCTCAAGAACAAGCAGGAAAAATACGAAAACAAGGTTCCACAGGACAAGATCGACGAGACCTTCAAGTGGACCACCACCATGGAATACCAGGAGCTGAACTTCAACCGTGAAGCCCTGACCGTTAACCCTGCCAAGGCGTGCCAGCCGCTGGGCGCCGTACTGTGCTCACTGGGTTTTGAAAAGACCCTGCCTTACGTGCACGGTTCACAGGGTTGCGTTGCCTACTTCCGCACCTACTTCAACCGTCACTTCAAGGAGCCGGTATCTTGTGTTTCCGATTCCATGACGGAAGATGCGGCGGTATTCGGTGGCCAGAAGAATATGTTTGCCGGACTGGAGAACGCCAAGGCCCTGTACAAGCCTGCGATGATCGCCGTCTCTACCACCTGCATGGCCGAGGTTATCGGTGATGACCTCAACGCCTTCATCGGCAATGCCAAAAAGGGTGGTAGCGTACCGGAGGAGTTTCCTACCCCGTTCGCGCATACCCCAAGCTTCGTTGGTTCTCATACCACTGGTTGGGACAACATGTTCGAAGGGATCGCCCGCTACTTCACCCTTAACCACATGGAAGGTAAAGAGGTCGGCAGCAACGGTAAAATCAACATCGTGCCCGGTTTTGAAACCTACCTGGGTAACTACCGTGTCATCAAGCGCATGATGGACGAGATGGGGGTAGGCTATAGCCTCCTGTCTGATCCTTCAGAAGTGCTGGATACTCCTGCAGACGGTACCTTCCGCATGTACGAGGGTGGCACTACCATCGAGGAAATCAAGGATGCACCCAACGCCAAGGACACCCTGTTCCTGCAGCAGTGGCAGTCCACCAAGTCGGAAAAATTCACCAAGGGTACCTGGAACCATACGACCCCGAAGATTGACATTCCGATGGGCCTGGAAGCCACCGACGATTTCCTGATGAAGGTTGCCGAAATCACCGGTCAGCCGATCCCTGCCAGCCTGGAGCTTGAGCGTGGTCGTTTGGTTGACATGATGACCGACAGCCACACCTGGATGCACGGCAAGAAGTTCGCCCTCTACGGCGATGCCGACTACGTCATGGGTATGACCAAGATGCTGCTGGAGCTGGGTGCCGAGCCCACCGACGTCCTGTGCAACGCCGCCAACAAGCGTTGGATGAAGGCGATGAACAAGATGCTGGAGGCCTCGCCCTACGGTCAGGAGACCAAGGTTCACGTGGGTAAGGACCTGTGGCACTTCCGTTCGCTGATGTTCACCAACAAGCCGGACTTCATGATCGGCAACAGCTACGGCAAGTTCATCCAGCGTGACACCCTGCACAAGGGCAAGGAGTTCGAGGTTCCTCTGATTCGCATCGGCTTCCCCATCTTCGACCGTCACCACATGCATCGCCAGACCACCTACGGGTACGAAGGCGCCATGCAGATTGTCACCACCCTGGTGAACGCGGTGCTTGAGCGTCTGGATGAGGAGACCCGCGGTATGGGTACCACCGACTACAACCACGACCTGGTGCGTTAGAAACAACTCTCCCAGTCTGGAAAGGGAGGCGCGATACGGCGCCTCCCGCCCTGAATAAAGGAGTGAATAATGCCCAGTGTAATGATTCGACGTGATGCGGAAGGTGGTCTCTCCTTCTACGTGGCCAAGAAGGACCTGGAGGAGAACATCTCCTCGATAGAATTCGACAGCGACGAGAAGTGGGGCGGGGAAGTGGAGCTGGGTGACGGCTCTAAATACTTCCTGGAGCCGATGGAACCGGCACCCCAATTGCCCATCACTGTGCGCGCCAAGCGCCTCTAATTCCGTCCGTCACAGCAACAGGAGATTCCATCATGGCTATGTATATTGTCGAAGAGGAGTGCACCGCCTGCGGTGACTGTATGCCGGTCTGCCCGATGGGCGCGGTTCTGAAGAAGAAGGGACTCTACACCATTGACCAGGATGCCTGTACCGAGTGCGAGGGTGAGTTTGACGAACCCCAGTGCGAGGTGGCATGCCCGGTTGATGACTGTATTCTTCCGGCCTAATCGGGTTTATCGAAATGGCCGAGGGTATGACACCCCAGGTGGCGCTGCGAATCGGTCTTGCCGTTCGCAGCCTTCCTGATGTCGAGGCCTCGCAGCTGGTGCCGGTGCTGGTTAAAGCACTGGAAATGCCGCTGACCGAGGAGAAACTGACCCGACTTACCGTACGTCAGCTCACCGAAGCAGGCGACGGACTGTTTAGCGAAACGCCATTGCCGGCTATTAAGCAGGCGATGGACTGTCTCTGGGGCAAACAGGCGGTTGAGGTAAGCGATGAAGCGCTGCCTAATCCCGAGCCCTACAGCGACGGCGATATGCCCGATTCCATCCGCATCGCCATCGCCTCCAACAACGGCGAGCGTCTTGATGGCCACTTTGGCTCCTGCGCCCGTTTCCTTATCTACCAGGTGACTGCCTCTGAGCGCCGCCTTGTCGATATCCGCTCGATGGCCAAGTCACCCTCGCGCAGTGACGACAAGAACGACTACCGCGCTGAGACTCTGGCCGATTGTCAGCTGCTCTATGTCGTTTCCATCGGTGGTCCTGCTGCGGCCAAGGTGGTCAAGCGTGACATTCATCCGATCAAGCTGCCCAACGGTGGCACGGCCGCCGAGGTGCTGGATGAGCTTCAGCGGGTGCTTAATGGCACCACCCCGCCGTGGCTGGCCAAGGTGATGGGCAAGAGTGCTGAGGAGCGCAGCCACATCGAGATGGAGGAGGATGAGGCATGATCGAAGCTCGTTTGCCGATTGAAATTGCCGCGAAACTCTCCAGCTACGATGACCTGCAAAGCGGTCTCGACTCGCTGAAGGTGGCCTACGCGCCGCTGCGCTTCACCCACTGCAGCGAGGATGACATCCCGCCCAACGCCCGTCCGGTGGCCGAGGCCAACGGCTTCGATGTCTACCTCGTGGCGGGGGGGGAGGGTTGCCTCAGCCTGACCAATGACCCCAGCATCGCAGCCGGCATTGTTATCGCCGAGCACGAGCACGAGGACGAGGACGACTAGTCAGTTGATGGCCTCCATGCAGCTGGACTCACTGGGGCTGGCGCGTCTGGATGATGCCCACGAACAGCTGGAACGACACTGGCAGGCCTGTGTCGACTCTGGCGGCGCCCCGGAGCTGTTTGCTGACCTGCTGGAGGCCACCCGCCAACACTTCGCCGATGAAGAAGCGCTGATGGGTGAGATCCAGTTCAACGGCCTCGGTGAGCACCAGGGCGAGCACCGTCGCCTGCTTAATGAGATGGAGCGGATGGGGCGGGCGCCACGTATGTTGCGTAATGCCTGGCTGCGTGATGGCCTGCCAGAGGCAATGCGTCTGCATGTGTTGCGTTTGGATGCACAGCTAAGTGCCCGACTTGCCGACGAATCCGGTATCCACTGAAACACCCCGAGATGGTTATGCCCAGGTATGGAGACTTTTTTACTTTTGGCTAGCGTTATATCCTTCGGGAAATAACGCTTATGGAGACCATGATGGCGCGCAAACGTGAAGAACAGGCTGCCGAGAGCCGCGTCGATGGTCGGCTCTGGGTCGACAAGGCAGGCGAGGGCTACCTGGGCCACGGTCGTATCGAACTGCTTCGGCAGATCGATGAATGCGGTTCAATATCCGCGGCGGCTCGAGCCATGGGCATGAGCTACAAGGCAGCCTGGCAGGCTGTGGATGCGATGAACAATCTCGCCGATCAGCCCTTGGTCGAGCGCTCTATCGGTGGCAAGCATGGCGGCGGAACCCGCCTGACCGACGAGGGTCGTCGCACCATGGAGATGTTTCTGCAGGTCGAGGGAGAGTACCGCCGCTTTCTCGCTCGACTGAGCGAGGGCTTTGCCGACTTTGCCCATTTCAACCAGCTGATGCGGAGATTGTCGATGAAAAGCAGCGCACGTAACCAGTTTCTCGGTCGCGTCACCCGGGTGGTGCGTGGTGCCGTCAACGGTGAGGTGGAGCTGGATATCGGTGATGGACAGTGCATGGTTGCCATCATCACCAACGAAAGCATTGAGGATCTGGGCCTGGAGGTCGGGCGGGAGGCCTACGCCCTGATCAAGTCATCGGCACCGATCCTGGTGCTGGCCGACGACAGCCTGCGCAGCAGTGCGCGCAACCGCCTCTGTGGCACGGTGGTGACCTGTATCGAGGGGGCGGTTAATGGCGAGGTCGGGCTGGAGCTGCCGGGTGGCAAGCGCCTGACCACCATTCTCACCAATGACAGCATCCGTAACCTTGGTATTAAGGAAGGCGTTGAAGCCTGTGCCCTGATCAAGGCCTCCAGCATCATTATTGCGATTAACGATTGAGTGTTCCCCCTCACCCCTAAACAGGAGCATAACGATGACGAGCACCCCCCTGAAGCGATGCCGGCAGCACCTCTCGCTGGCCGTCGCGGCTTTCTTAGGCCTCAGTTCGATGCAGGTACAGGCGGGTGAGGTGAGCGTGGCGGTGGCGGCCAATTTCACCGATGCCACCCGCGATATCGTACCGCTGTTCGAGAAGGCCACCGGTCATAGTGTCAAGGTGAGCTTCGGTTCTACCGGCAAGCTCTACTCACAGATCGAGCATGGCGCTCCCTTCGAAGTGTTCCTCGCTGCCGACAGCAAACGCCCACAAAAGGCCGAGGCCGAGGGGCTTGCGGTCGAGGGTAGTCGTTTTACCTATGCCCAGGGCAAGCTGGCGTTGTGGAGTTCCCGCGAGGCGTTGTTCGATGATGCCGAGGCCTACCTGAAGGCGGCACCCTTTAAACGTGCCGCCATGGCCAATCCCAAGACGGCCCCCTACGGTCTGGCGGCAAAGCAGGTGATGGAACATCTCGGTGTTTGGTCGACCCTGCAGCGGCGCCTGGTGCGTGGAGACTCCATTGCCCAGACCTTCCAGTTCGTCGCTACCGGCAATACCGAGGTTGGCTTTGTCGCCCTTTCCCAGGTGAAGGCCTGGAAAGATAAGGGGGGCACGCTGTGGGCGATTCCTCAGGCCTACTACGCCCCCATATCGCAGCAGGTGGTGCTGCTGAAACGTGGTGAGGATAACAAGGCGGCACAGGCCTTTATCGACTTCCTCAGGGGCGATGAGGCGCGCGCGGTGATCCAGGCTTACGGCTACGGCGTAGCGGAGTAGGGGGCGACAATGGAATTTGACTGGCAGCCGGTATGGCTGACACTAAAACTGGCCTCACTGACCACCCTGTTCCTGCTGCTGGTGGGGACGCCGATTGCCTGGTGGCTGGCGCGGACCTGCTCACGTCTCAAGCACCCCATTAGTGCGGTGGTGGCCCTGCCGCTGGTACTGCCGCCGACGGTGCTCGGTTTCTACCTGCTGATCTTCCTCGGCCCCAGCGGTACTGGTGGACAGCTGACCCAGGCTCTTGGGCTGGGTACCCTGCCGTTTACCTTCGCCGGTCTGGTGGTGGCCTCGGTGCTCTACTCGTTGCCCTTCGTGGTACAGCCGTTGCAGAACGCCTTCGAGGCGCTGGGGCGACGGCCGCTGGAGGTGGCGGCGACCCTGCGCGCCTCCCCCTGGGAGCGGTTTTTCCATGTTGCCGTGCCGCTGGCCCGTCCCGGTTTTCTCACCGCCATGGTGCTGGGTTTCGCCCACACCGTTGGCGAGTTCGGAGTCATCCTGATGATCGGCGGCAACATCCCCGGGGAGACCAAGGTGCTATCGGTGGCCATCTACGACCATGTGGAGACGCTGGAGTACGGACAGGCGCACATTCTCTCCGCCGGCATGGTGGGCTTTGCCTTCCTGGTGCTGCTGAGCCTCTACCTGGTTAACGGCCGCTTCAGCCGGGGGGAACACGCATGAGTATCGAGGCACGCTTTGACGCCCACCTGGGTGAGTTCTCCCTGAGCGTGGACCTGAATATCCCGGGGCGCGGTGTCAGCGCCCTGTTTGGTCACTCCGGATCGGGCAAGACCACGCTGCTGCGTGCCATTGCCGGACTGGAGCGTTTCGATGGGCGACTGGTGGTTAACGGCGAAACCTGGCAGGACGAAAACAGCTTCCTGCCGGTTCATCGTCGCCCGCTGGGCTACGTCTTTCAGGAGGCGAGCCTCTTTCCTCACCTCAACGTGCGCAAGAACCTCGACTTCGGCCACAAACGGGTGGTGCCAGGCGAGCGCCAGGTCGCTTTTGACGACGCGGTGGCGATGATGGGTATCGACTACCTGCTGGAGCGCAAGCCGCAACGACTCTCCGGCGGCGAGCGCCAGCGGGTGGCCATCGCCCGTGCCCTGCTCACCAGCCCGCGCCTGCTGCTGATGGACGAGCCGCTCTCGGCGCTGGATACCCGCAGCAAGGCGGATATCCTTCCCTACCTGGAGCGGCTACACGATGAGCTGGCCATTCCGGTGGTCTATGTCAGCCACTCCCCCGAGGAGGTGGCTCGCTTGGCCGACCATCTGGTGTTGCTGAAGCAGGGGCGGGTGCTGGCTGACGGTCCCACCGCCGAGTTGATGACGCGCCTGGATCTACCCATTGCCCAGGATCGCGAGGCCGAGTCGATCATCGAAACTCAGCTTGCCAGCCACGAGCCCGAGTACCACCTCTCACGCCTTAGCTTTGCGGGTGGCGAGCTGGCCATCGGCATGCTGGATGCCGCCGTCGGTTCCACCCAGCGGGCCCGCATTCACGCCCGCGACGTGAGTATCGCCCTCGCCCCGCATGATGACAGCAGCATCCTCAATACCCTGCCAGCACAGATCATCGAAATGACCCCGCTCACCGAGTGGCAGATGCTGGTACGCCTGGGGCTCGGTCCGGATGGCAGCATCCCGCTGTTGGCAAGAATCACCCGGCGTTCGGCCGACCACTTGGCCCTGCAGCCGGGCAAGGCGGTCTATGCCCAGGTGAAGAGCGTGGTGCTGGCCGACTGACGGCACGCGAGTGAATCATGCCGCCACTTGAACGCTACCTCAAACTCTTCGAATGGTACGGTCTGGATGCCGAGGATTTTTATCGTCGCGACGATATCGAGGAGAAGACCGCGGCGCTGTTCGAGCAACTCGGAGGCCTGATGATGGCCGACAACGCCTTCAACCGCTCACTGCCCTGGCAGTTCCTGCAGGGGTTACGCGGCTACCACGAGGGTGACGCCTCGGCCCTGGCCCTGTTCAATGACAGTGACCGTCGTGCCGTTTTTCTTAGCGACTTTTACGATTATCTGCAGCTGAAGAAGCGCGGTATCGTCTGACCGCCTTTATAAACACTATTCGTGGCGCAGGGCCTCGATGGGGTCCAGGTGTGCGGCCTTGCGTGCCGGGAAGTAGCCGAAGGCGATGCCAATCACCATGGAAAAGAGCAGGGCGACCATGACCATGCCCGGCTCCACCACGAAGGGGATGCGCAGCACGTCGGCGATGAGCCAGGAGGCGCCGATCGCCAGGCCGATGCCGAGCAGGCCGCCGATGGAGGAGAGCACCATCGCCTCGACCAGAAACTGGGTTAGCACATCACGTGCACGCGCGCCGATGGCCAGGCGAATACCGATCTCGCGGGTCCGTTCGGTGACCGAAACCAGCATGATGTTCATGATGCCGATGCCGCCCACCAGCAGGCTTACCGCCGCTACCGCGCCGAGCAGGGCGGTGAGGATCTGCGTGGTGCCGGTCAGGGCCTGGGCGATCTCCTGCATATCCATCACGCTGAAGTCATCCTCTTCGCCCTCGCCGATGCGGCGGCGCTCTCGCATCAGGTTCTCAATGTCGCGCTGTACCTGGGAGGTGGAGTAACCGTCGCGAGCGGAGATGCGAATGTTATCGACATCCTGATTGCCGGCAATGCGCCGCCAGTAGGCGCGCAGTGGGATGACCACCGCGTCGTCCTGATCCCTTCCGCCGGCCGACTGCCCCTTGGCGTTCAGCAGGCCGACCACCTCGCAGGCGATCTTCTTCAGGCGGATGCTGCTGCCGACCGGGTCCTGGGCGCCGAACAGTTTCTGCCGCACCGTCTCGCCAATGACGCAAACGCTGCTGCCGGCCCGTAGCTCACTGTCATTAAAGAATCGACCGCTGTGCAGTTGCCAGTTGCCGGCGCTGAAGTGACGGTTGTCGCTGCCGGTGACGGTGGTCGACCAGTTCTCATTACCGTAAACCACCACGGTCGGCTTGGTGGATTGCGGCGCGGCCACGGCCACACCGGCAATCTCGCGCTCGATAGCAGTGACATCCTCGAGCTTGAATGGTGGCGCTTCGCTACGCACGCCGTGGCCGAAGCGCTGGCCTGCGCGCAGAAACAGCAGGTTGCTGCCGAGACTTTCGATCTGTTGGCTCACCTGCAGGGTGGCGCCGCTGCCAAGGTTGACCATGATGATCACCGAGGCGACGCCAATGACGATGCCCAGGGTGGTGAGTACCGAGCGCAGCACATTGCGTCGAATTGAGCGGATGGCCAGCAGTAGGGCGTTGCCGATCATGCCTCACCTCCGCCATTACTCTTGTCCTCGACCAGGGCGCCGTCGAGAAAGTGGATGGTGCGTGAGGCGTAGGCAGCGATCTCCGCCTCGTGGGTGACCATGACGATGGTGATCCCCTGCTCGCGGTTAAAGCTCTGCAGCATATCCATGATCTCGTGACCTCGGGCGGTGTCGAGGTTGCCGGTGGGTTCGTCGGCAAGTAGCAGGCGGGGGCGGGTGACAATGGCCCGGGCGATGGCCACGCGCTGTTGCTGGCCGCCGGAGAGCTCCCCGGGGGTGTGGTGTTCCCAGCCCTTGAGGCCGACCTGCTCCAGTGCCTGCATACCCAGGCGGTGTCGCTCCTCGGCGGGCAGGCCGCGATAGATGAGCGGCAGCTCGACGTTCTCCAGAGCAGAGGTGCGGTTAAGCAGGTTGAACCCCTGGAAGACGAAGCCGAGGTAGTGGCGACGCAACAGGGCGCGTTGATCTTGGTCGAGGCTGGCGACCTCCACCCCATCAAAGCGGTAGCTGCCGTCGCTGGGGGTGTCGAGGCAGCCGAGGATATTCATGCAGGTGGATTTGCCTGAGCCGCTGGGGCCCATGACCGCAACGAACTCCCCCTGGCCGATGGCCAGGTCGACACCGCGCAGGGCATGGACTGCGGCCTGGCCGTGGCCGTAGACCTTGCGTACTGCGCTCAGCTCAAGCAGCGCCACCGAGTTACTCATTAGCGCTGTGCCTGTTCGCTATCGGTGATGAGGGCCGTGCCGGCCTCAAGCTCACCCTCGAGCAGCTCGGTGTAGCGCCCGTCGCTCTCGCCCACCTCGATGGTGAGGGGCTGCGGCAGGCCGTCCTTGAGTTGCCAGACTGTGCGCGT
>JBFFRO010000042.1:0-9970 GCA_041572995.1 Thiohalomonadaceae bacterium | reverse complement strand
TTCTTACCGCTACCAAGGAAGTTGTCCTGGTTGACGCTGGTCTGAATCAACAGCCCGTTGCTTCCATCATAACCGACACCCAGATTAAGGCTGCCGAAGGTTTCACGCTCGAGTAACCTGACATTCAGCTCACTGCTATTGGTCAGCGGATTATTCACCGGTTCAATCTGCACCTGCTCAAAGAAACCGAGACGGTCCAGGCGCACCTTGGAGCGCTGCACCCGCGAGGGCACCTGCACGCCCCCCTCCATCTGGCGTAGTTCACGACGAATGACCTCATCGTCGGTCTTGTGGTTGCCGGAGATGTTGATACGGCTGACATAGTTTCGCTTGCCGGGATCGATGTGATAGGTGAGGCTCACCTCCAGCGTCTCATCGTTGATCTCGTGCTGCACGTTGGCGGTGGCGCCGGCATAGCCGTCCTCGCCGAAGCGGTTGGTCATCGCCGTCACGCCGCGCTGCTCCTCGGCACGGGAATAGACGCTGCCAGGCTCGATGTTGATCAGGCCCATCAGCTCATCCTCAGGCAGCAGCAAGCGCCCGGCCAGACGCACCTCCTTGACCTTGTAGGGCTGCCCCTCGCTGATATTGACGGTGATATAGACATCGCGCTTGTCCGGCGAGAGGCTCACTTGAGTCGAGCCGTCCTCGTAACGAATATAACCGCGGTCAAGGTAGTAACTACGCAAGCGTTCCAGATCGCCAAGCAGGCGTGGCTTGGAGTACTGATCACCACTGTAGAAAAGGGCGAAGGCGGGCTCCGGTCCAAGCTCAAACTGGTCAAGCAGCTCACCGTCGCTAAAGGCCTCGTTACCGACGATGCTGATATGGCGGATGGTGGTCACCTCACCCTCATCAACGGCAATACGCACGGCAACGCGATTACGCTGCTCAGGGGTAACGCTGATCTCCATGCGCACGCCGTACTTACCCTGAGCCAGGTACTGGCGACGCAGGTCGTGCTCCACCTTCTCCAGCATGGAGCGGTTAAAGACGCGTCCCTCGGCAAACCCCATCTGTGAAAGGCTGATACGCAAGTCGTCGGCGGAGATCATCTCCGTACCCTCGATCTCGATGCTGGAGATGGAGGGACGCTCGGCGACAAACACAATTAGGGTGTTACCGCGGCGCTCCAGCACCACATCCTCGAACTGACCACTGGCGAAAAGTGCGCGGACCGCCTGGTCGGTGGCCACCTCGTCCAACAGGTCACCACGCTGCAGCGACAGCTCATTGAACACCGTACCGGGGGAGATACGTTGCAGGCCTTCCACCTCAATGGCCTCGATCACGAAAGGTTCAAAGGCCGATGCGACCGCGGGCATGCCCAGCGCCAACATCAACGGTAACAGGTATCGCCTAAAGCTCATCGTCACTCTTTCATCCAACCAGGCGCGCCAGGTCGTTAAACAGGGCCAGGGACATCAGGGAGAGGATCAGCAACAGGCCGATGCGCTGCCCCAGAGCCTCGGTACGCTCGGATACCGGGCGCCCCCTAGCCATTTCAATTAGGTAGAAAAACAGGTGACCACCATCCAGCAGCGGCACCGGCAACAGGTTCAACACCGCCAGGGTCACACTCAACTGCCCCAGGGTCTTGAAGAAACGGCTCAAACCCACCTTAAACGAATTGTGAGCATACTGGGCGATACTGATCGGTCCGCCCAGATGCTTCACCGAAATATCACCGCTGAGCATGCGCATAAACAGGTGCAGGGTCTCACCGCTCATATCCCAGGTCATCTTCAGTGCCGCGGGCAGGGCCTCGACCAGACCCAGGCGCTGCTCGCTACGCATTTCGGCGCGGCGTGACTCGTCAATCTCGAAGCGCACACCGATACGCATCCGCCCACCCATCTCGCGAGCACGTAGCGGCAACTCCAGGCGCTCACCGGCGCGCTCGATGGTCAGCAGTAGCTCATGACCGTTGCTGGTGGCGATACGCTCGGCCAGCGGGCGGATATCATCCACCGCATCGCCATCAACAGCAACAATGCGATCACCAACGCGCAGTCCGGCCAGCGCTGCGGGTGCCCCCTCCTCCACTACATCGAGCACCGGCTCCTGCTTCGGTCGGTACAGGGCAAAACCGCTACGCTTGAGCAACTCCGGCGCCTCGGCATCGGCCGGCAGTGCCGCAAGGTCGACCTTGCGCTCACGTGCCAGACCACCCTCATCAACGGTCACGCTCAGTGTCTCACGCATCAACACCGAGGGCAGGATCGCCTCCAGGAAGGACTCCCAGGTCGGGGTCTCCTCTCCATCAACCGCCAGTACACGCTGACCGCCGTAGAGCCCGGCCTCGTAGGCCGGGGTACCCTCGGCGACCTCGGCCAGGACCGGCTTGTAGCCCGGCACCCCGGCAACATACATCAACCAGAAGGCAAACACCGCAAAGATCAGGTTAAACAGCGGTCCGGCGGCGACAATGGCGAAACGGGTCTTCACACTCTGACGGTTAAAGGCCCGATGAAGTTCCGCTTCGTCGACCTCCCCCTCGCGTTCATCCAGCATCTTCACATAGCCCCCCAGGGGGAAGGCTGCGATAACGTACTCGGTTTTATCGGCTCCGGCCACACGGCGCCACAGCGGCTTGCCAAAACCGATGGAGAAGCGCAGCACCTTCACCCCCAGGCGGCGTGCCACCCAGTAGTGGCCGAACTCGTGCACCGCAATCAGCAGGCCGAGGGCCAGGACCAGGGTGAGGAGTAGCTGCAGGGTATCGAGCATCAGCGACACTCCCCCTCAAGCCAGGCGTTGGAGGCGGCGCGGGCAGCGGTATCGGCAGCGAACACCTGCTCCAACTGCGCCGCCGGGGAGATATCACTACGCTCCAGCACGCCCTCGATCAGGCGCGGGATATCGGTAAAGGGAATACGCTCACTAAGGAAGGCCTCCACGGCCACCTCATTGGCGGCATTGAGGATGGCCGGCGCGGTATCGCCACGCTGCATCGCCTCCATCGCCAGGCGCAGACAGGGGAAGCGCTCAAGGTCCGGGGCCTGAAAGTCCAGGCGCGCCACCTCGAAGATATCCAGCTCGGCCACCCCTGAGTGCATGCGCTCGGGCCAGGCCATGGCGTGGGCAATGGGAGTGCGCATGTCCGGGTTGCCCAGCTGAGCCAACACCGAACCGTCCACGTACTGGACCATGGAATGGATCACGCTCTGCGGGTGGATCACCACCTGCACCTGCTCCGGAGTGGTATCGAATAGCCAGCAGGCCTCAATCAGCTCCAGCCCCTTGTTCATCATGCTTGCCGAGTCGACCGAGATCTTGCGGCCCATCGACCAGTTGGGATGCGCCACCGCTTGCTCCGGGGTAACCGATGCGAGTGTCTCTATGGGGGTATCGCGGAAGGGCCCCCCGGAGGCTGTCAGCAGGATGCGGCTGACACCGACCTCGCCGAGGCCGCGGGAGAAATCGGCGGGCATACACTGGAAGATGGCATTGTGCTCGGAGTCGATGGGCAGCAGTTCGCCACCGCCAGCGCGCACCTCCTCCATGAACAGGCGCCCGGACATCACCAGCGCCTCCTTGTTGGCCAGCAGCACCCGCTTGCCGGCGCGGGCCGCGGCCAGGGTGGGCGGCAGACCGGCGGCGCCGACGATGGCGGCCATCACCTGCTGCACCTCGTCGAGTGCGGCAACCTGCACCAGGCCCTGCTCACCGGCAAGCACCTCGATCGCCTCACCCTTAAGCTCGGCCTGCAGACGCTCAGCGGCGGCAGTATCGGCCATCACCGCGTAGCGCGGCCGATGGGTACGGCAGAGTTCGGCCATGCGCTCCACCTGGGTGTTGGCGCTCAGCGCCACCACCCGGTAGCGCTCCGGCTGGCGGGCGATCACATCCAGGGTGCTGAGGCCGATGGAGCCGGTGGCACCGAGAACGCTGACACCGATCACGCCAGCGCCTCCAGCAGCAGCAGTGCGCCCAGTAGCGCCGGTGCGGCGGCGGTGAGACTGTCGATACGATCAAGCATGCCACCATGGCCCGGCAACAGGTTACCACTGTCCTTGATATCAGCCATGCGCTTGAACAGGCTCTCGGTCAGGTCACCGAGCACGGAGATAAAGACCACCACGGCAGCCAACGGCAGGAAGGCACCAAGACCGCCAGGATAGGCCAACCATTGAGCTGCGATCACCACCACAAGCAGTGAGGTAAACAGGCCGCCAAGCACCCCCTCCCAGCTCTTGCCGGGGCTTACCCGCGGTGCCAGCTTACGCTTGCCGAAGGCACGCCCGGCGAAGTAGGCACCGGTGTCAGCACCCCAGATCATCAACAGCACCAGAATCACGTAACCGGGACCGAACTTGGCGTGCAAGAGCACCAACGAGGCCCAGGCGGGTGCCAGGATCGCCAACCCAGCGAGCAGGCGTGGCAGCACGCCTCTGCGCCAAAGATCAGCACCGGCCGGATAACGCAGCACCGCCACCAGCGCCAGCGACCACCAGAGCATGCCGGCAATCAGCGCCATCTGGTGTAGTGCCAGGAAATGGATGGCCAGCAACAGCGCCGACAGCGGCAGCATGAACAGCAGCACTCGCTTGGCGTTGCCTTCCAACTCGGCCAGGCGCGACCACTCCACGCCCCCCATCAGCACCATCGCCGCCATCAGCAGGGCGAAATAGCCGTTGGGTAGGTAGTAGACCGCGCTCAGCACCAGCGGCGCGAGGATAAGGCCGGTGAGGATACGCTGCTTAAGCATGGCGGCTCTGCTCCACTTGTTCGCCGGTGCGGCCGAAGCGGCGCTGGCGCGAACGGTAGGAGGCGAGCGCCTCATCCAGCTGCGCACGATCGAACTCCGGCCAGAGTTTAGGGGTGAAGTACAGTTCGGTATAGGCCAGCTGCCAGAGCAGGAAATTGCTAATGCGCTGCTCGCCACCGGTGCGGATAAAAAGGTCGGGCTCGGGCAGACCGGCGAAACAGAGACGATCGCTAATGGCCGCCTCGTCCAGTTCCTCGGCGCTCATCTCGCCGGCAGCTACCGCCTCGGCAAGCTGGCGGCTGGCCTGGACGATATCCCAGCGCCCGCCGTAGTTGGCAGCGATATTGAGGGTCATGGCGCGGTTGTCAGCGGTGAGACGCTCGGCCTCCTCAATACGCCGTCGCAGTTCCTCATGGAATGCGCCGTGGTCACCGACAATGCGCAGGCGTACCCCCTTCTCGTGCAACTTGGAGACCTCCTTCTCCAGCGCCGTCATGAAGAGGTTCATCAGCGCCCCGACCTCCTCCTGTGGCCGCTGCCAGTTCTCACTGGAGAAGGCGAACAGGGTCAGCACCTCGATGCCGCAGTCAAGACAGTATTTGATAGTCTCGCGCACCGCCTCCATGCCGGCACGGTGACCGGCAAAACGGGGCAGCATACGCTGACGAGCCCAGCGGCCGTTGCCATCCATAATGATGGCAACATGCCGCGGTGCGCTGTCGGCGAGGGAAGGATTGCTGGGGTTGTCGGCCATTGCCTGGCGATGGGGCACGATGGAGCCTAGATCTCCATCAGGTCCTTCTCTTTGGCCTCCAGCAGCTTGTCCACCTCGGCGACATACTTGTCGGTGAGCTTCTGGATGCCGTCCTCGGCGCGACGCTGGTCGTCCTCGGTGATCTCCTTGTCCTTGAGCAGGGACTTGAAGTCACTGTTGGCATCACGGCGGATATTGCGGATGGCGACCTTGGCGTTCTCACCCTCGGCGCGCACCAGCTTGATCATGTCGCGGCGGCGCTCCTCGGTGAGCGGCGGCATCGGCACGCGGATGACGGTACCGGCGGTGGCTGGGTTGAGCCCCAGGTTGGAGGTCATGATCGCCTTTTCCACCACCTGCACCATGGGCTTCTCCCAGGGTGCAACGGTGAGGGTGCGGGCGTCCTCAACGGCGATGTTAGCCACCTGGCTGATGGGCACCTCGGAGCCGTAGTAGTCGACGGTGACGTGGTCGAGGATGCTGGGGTGCGCACGGCCGGTGCGCAGCTTGCTCAACTCGGTCCTCAGGGATTCGATGCTCTTCCCCATGCGGGTCTCGGCATCCTGCTGAATTTCATCGATCATCTGCACTACTCCGAAATGTTGGGTTCCGACTCGCGCCTCGGACTCAGGCCTCGACCAGGGTACCGACCTTCTCGCCCTTGAGGATGCGCAGCAGCGCGCCCTGCTGGGACATGTCGTAGACCTGCAGCGGCAGGCCGTGGTCGCGACAGAGGATGATGGCGGTATGGTCCATCACCCGCAGGTTCTCGGCCAGCACCTGGTCATAGCTCAGGCGCTCATAGCGTACGGCGTCGGGATTGCTCACCGGGTCGGCGTTATAGACGCCGTCCACCTTGGTGGCCTTGAGCACCAGCTCGGCATTAATCTCGACACCGCGCAGGCTGGCGGCGGAATCGGTGGTAAAGAAGGGGTTGCCTGTGCCTGCGGCGAAGATCACCACCCGTCCCTTTTCCAGGTGACGAATGGCGCGACGACGAATGTAGTCCTCGCACACCTGGTGAATCGGCAGCGCCGACATCACCCGCACATCCAACCCTTTGTTCTTGATGGCATCCTGCACGGCCAGTGAATTGATCACGGTGGCCAGCATGCCCATTTGGTCGGCGTTGGCGCGGTCCATCCCCGAGGCGGCCAGCGAGACCCCCCGGAAGATGTTACCACCGCCGATCACCACCCCCACCTGCGCCCCGGCATCGACCACCTGCTTAATCTCGGCGGCGATGGCATCGACCACCTTGGGGTCGATGCCGAAACCCTTCTCGCCCATCAGCGCCTCGCCGCTGAGCTTGAGCAGGATCCTCTGGTAACGCAGGTCGGAGTTGGCGTCGCTCATGGTTTAGCTACCCTTAACCTGAGCCATCACCTCGTCGGCGAAGTTCTCCACCTTTTTCTCAATGCCCTCACCCACCTCGAAGCGGGTGAAGCCATTGACACTGGCACCCTTCTCCTTGAGCAGCTGCTCAACGGTCTGGTCGGGGTTCTTGACGAAGGGCTGACCCACCAGGGTGATCTCCTTCAGGAACTTCTTGATGCGGCCGCCGATCATCTTCTCAACGATCTCGGCAGGCTTGCCGCTCTCCAGCGCCTGGGCGGTGAAGATCTCCTTCTCCTTCTCGATCAGGGCGGCATCGACATCGGCCTCGGAGACCGCGCTGGGGTTGCTGGCGGCGATATGCATGGCAATGTCTCGACCCAGTTCGGCGTCACCACCGGTCAGGTCCACCATCACGCCAATACGGGCGCCGTGCAGGTAGCTGGCCAGCACGCCATCGGTGCTGAACAGCTGGAAGCGACGTACGCCCATGTTCTCGCCAATCTTGGCAATCAGGCGCTTGAGGGTGTCAGCAACACTCTCGCCACCGCTCATCTCATAGCCCAGCAGGGCGTCCAGGTCAGCAGGCTGGTTGCTCAGGGCTAGGCCGGCCAGCTCGTTGCAGAAGCCCTGAAAATCGTCACCCTTAGCAACGAAGTCGGTCTCACAGTTGACCTCGATCATCACGGCCTGCTTGCCGTCGTCGCTGGCCTTGACCACGATCAGGCCCTCGGCGGCGGTACGGTCGGCCTTCTTGTCAGCCTTGGCCAGGCCGGTCTTACGCATGTGCTCGATGGCGGCATCGATGTCACCATCGGTCTCCACCAGAGCCTTTTTGCACTCCATCATGCCGGCGCCAGTGCGCTCGCGCAGTTCCTTAACCAGTGCAGCGGTAATAGCCATTATCTACCCCTCAATTGACGGCCCGCCCCGGCATGCGGGGCGGACGGATTATGCGAAATTCGGTGCAATCGGTCCCCCGCCGGTTTCGGCGGGGAACCCAGCAAAACGCTTAGGCCTCGGCCTCACCCTCGGCCGGAGCCTCGGCCTCGGCCACCTCGACGAACTCGTCGGCGGCACCACCGGCAGTGGTGTTAGAGGCCTTGGCTTCGAGAATGGCGCTGGCGGCACCCTCGGCGTAGAGGGTGATGGCGCGGATGGCGTCGTCGTTGCCGGGGATCACGTAGTCAACACCCTTGGGGCTGTTGTTAGTATCGACCACGGCGATGACCGGGATACCCAGGCTACGGGCCTCGTTGATGGCGATCTTCTCGTGACCCACGTCGATGACGAACATGGCGTCGGGCAGGCCGCCCATATCCTTAATACCGCCGAGGCTGCGCTGCAGCTTCTCCATCTCGCGACGACGCATCAGCGCCTCTTTCTTGGTCAGACGATCGAGAGAGCCGTCGGCTTCCATGGCCTCGAGGTCCTTCAGGCGCTTGATGGACTGCTTGACGGTCTTGTAGTTGGTCAGCATACCGCCCAGCCAGCGGTGGTTGACGTAGGGCATGCCGCAACGCTCGGCTTCGCCCTTGACGATCTCACGGGCCTGGCGCTTGGTGCCGACGAAGAGCACGGTGCCCTTCTTGGCGGCAATGTTGCCCAGGTAGTTCATGGCGTCATTGTAGAGAGGAAGGGTCTTCTCGAGGTTGACGATGTGGATCTTGTTGCGGTCACCGAAGATGTACGGGGCCATCTGCGGGTTCCAGTAGCGGGTCTGGTGACCAAAGTGGACACCGGCCTCCAGCATTTCACGCATGGTAACGGACATGTTTTACTCTCCAATACTTGGGTTTTGCCTCCACGTACCCCAGTCATCAACCCCTGTGGCCTGAACCACCCAGGGCACCCGATAACCGTGTCGGTACGTGTGCGGATTTCACGGACTTTGGAAAAATTCCCCCGGCCGTGTTTCGGGTTTGCCTCACAAAGCGCGCCTTTATACCATAACGGCCCACGTACAACAACGTTCACGAGCCACCGAGAGGGACTCCCCCACGGTGGCCTAGCCGGCATACAGCGCAGGAAAATCAAACAGTTATGAGCATCAAAATCAAGACCCCCGAAGAAATCGAGAAGATGCGCGTTGCCGGCCGCCTGGCCGCCGAGGTCCTGGAAATGATCGAGGCGCATATCCGTCCCGGCATCACCACCGATGAGCTGGACCGCCTCTGCCACGACTACATCGTCAATGAGCAGGGTGCCATTCCGGCACCGCTCAACTACCACGGTTTCCCCAAGTCCATCTGCACCTCGCTCAACCACGTGGTCTGCCACGGCATCCCTGCCGCCAAGAAGCTGAAGAAGGGGGATATCCTCAACGTCGATATCACCGTCATCAAGGATGGTTACCACGGCGACACCAGCAAGATGTTCTTCGTCGGTGAGCCCAGCATCCGTGCTCGACGCCTGGTTGAGGTGGCCCACGAGTGCCTGTGGGTGGGCATCAGGATAGTCAAACCCGGCACCACCCTGGGCGACATCGGCCACGCCATCCAGCAGCACGCCGAGCAGCACCACTTTTCGGTGGTGCGCGAGTACTGTGGCCACGGTATCGGTGCCGAATTCCATGAGCCGCCGCAGGTGCTGCACTACGGCTCACCCGGCGAGGGCGAGGTCCTCAAACCGGGCATGACCTTCAC
Source organism: Thiohalomonadaceae bacterium (assembly GCA_041572995.1). Taxonomy (GTDB): domain Bacteria; phylum Pseudomonadota; class Gammaproteobacteria; order Thiohalomonadales; family Thiohalomonadaceae; genus JBFFSW01. Next base: position 525 of record JBFFRO010000042.1, on the reverse strand, counting down.
CATCGAGCCGATGATCAACGCCGGCAAGCGCGATGTGAAACTGCTACCGGACGAATGGACCGTGGTCACCCGTGACCGCAGCCTCTCGGCCCAGTGGGAACACACCCTGTTGGTCACCGAGAGCGGCTACGAGGTACTGACCCTACGCAAGGACGAGCTCGACGGATGAGCGATATCGCCGCCTTCCGCCAGGCCATCAGCGAGCAGCAGGCGGCCCTTGCCGATCGTTTCCAGGCGGGTGAACCGGTCGAGCAGCTGGTACATCAACAGGCGGCCTTTATCGATGAACTGCTCGGCCAGGTGTGGCGCCAGCACGCCCTGCCCGAGGCAGAGGGTCTGGCGCTGGTGGCCGTCGGGGGCTATGGCCGGGGTGAGCTTCACCCCCACTCCGACATCGACCTGTTGCTGCTCGGCGAGGAGAGCACGTTTGACAGCCATGGTCCCGCTCTGCAGGACTTCCTCACCTTTCTCTGGGACCTGAAGCTGGATATCGGCCACAGCGTACGCACCCTGGAGGACTGCATT